>NZ_JBEZOK010000011.1:0-235924 GCF_040706515.1 Streptomyces sp. NPDC047880
AGCATGTCGTGGGGCGGATACCGGGCGGCGCGGCCAACATCGCCGACATCTACCCGCTCGCCCCGCTGCAGGAAGGCATCCTCTTCCACCACCTGGTCGCTGATCAGGAGGGCGGTGACGTCTATGTGCTGCCGATCGTGCTCGAGTTGGAGTCGCGGGAGCGGCTGGACGCGTTCCTCGGGGCGTTGCAGCGGGTGGTGGACCGGCACGACATCTACCGGACCGCGATCCTGTGGCAGGAACTGCGCGAGCCGGTCCAGGTGGTTCTGCGCGAAGTGGAGCTGCCCGTGGAGGAGTTCGTGGCCGATCCCGAAGGCGGCGACACGGTGCGGCAGTTGCTGGCGCACGCCGGGGGCCGGATGGACCTGAGCAGCGCTCCGCTGATCCGTGCGCACACCGCCTCCCGGCCGGGCAGTGACCGATGGGTGTGCCTCATCCGGATCCACCAGACCGTGCGGGACCACACGAGTCAGGAAGCCCTGCTGAGGGAGCTGGGCGCCTTCTTGTCGGGCCGGGGCGACACGCTTCCCGAAGCGCTTCCGTTCCGGGACTTCGTGGCGCAGGCCCGGCTGGGGGTGCCGAGGGAGGAGCACGAGCGGTACTTCAGTGACCTGCTCGGGGACGTCGAGGAGACCACGGCCCCGTACGGGCTGCTCGACGTCCACGGCGACGGCACCGACGCGGACCGCGCACGGTGGTCCGTCGACGAAAAACTGGCGGGTCGGGTACGCGAGACGGCGAGGTCGCTCGGTGTCAGCCCGGCCACGGTGTTCCACCTGGCGTGGGCCCGTGTCCTCGCGACGGTCAGCGGCCGGGACGACGTGGTGTTCGGCACCGTCCTCTTCGGCCGGATGAACGCCGGGGCCGGAGCCGACCGCGTCCAGGGGCCCTTCATCAACACCCTGCCCGTGCGGGTACGCGTGGGATCGTCGAAGGTGACCGACGTACTGCTCGGACTGCGCGACCAGCTGGCCGGGTTGCTGGTGCACGAGCACGCTCCGCTGGCGCTGGCACAACGGGCCGGCGGCGTGTCCGGCGGCAGCCCGCTGTTCACCTCGATCTTCAACTACCGGCACCATCAGACCGCCGCCCACACAGCGGAACGGGGCAGCGGCACCATGCCGGACGGTGTGAGCCTGCTGCTCACCCGGGAACGCACCAACTACCCGGTCGCCGTGGCGGTGGACGACCTCGGCTCGGGGTTCGCCCTCACCGTCGACGCGGTGGCCTCCGTGGACGCCGACGCCCTGTGCTCCATGCTGCACACCACCGTCGGCAACCTGGTGACCGCGCTGGAAGAGGCCCCCGACACACGGTTCGTGGCCGTCGAGGCGGTGCCCGCGCACGAACTGCGGCGGGTGCTGACGGAGTGGAACGACACCGGCGCGCAGGTCGTCGCGGTGACGGCGCAGGAACTGTTCGAGGCGCAGGCGGCCAGGACTCCCGACGCAGCGGCGGTCGTGGCCGGTACGACCGAGGTGTCGTACGCGGAACTCGACACGCGGGCCAACCGCCTGGCGCACCTCCTGCGGGACCACGGGGTGGGGCCGGAGTCCGTGGTGGGCCTGTGCCTGCCGCGGGGCGTGGAGGCGGTGGCCGCGATCCTGGGCGTTTGGAAGGCAGGTGCGGCGTATCTGCCCCTGGATCCGGAGTACCCGGGGGAGCGGCTGGCGTTCATGCTCTCCGACAGCGGGGCCGATGCCGTCGTCGGGCGGAGCGACCTGACGCGGCGCTTCTCCGCTGCGGGGCCTCGGATACTGAACCTGGACGATCCCGGGGTGGCGGCCGCCCTGGAGACGGCTCCGGTGACGGCTCCCCGGGTGGCCGGAACGCCCGAGCGGATGGCCTACGTGATCTATACATCCGGTTCGACGGGGCGGCCCAAGGGCGTGGCCGTGTCGCATGCCGGGCTGGCGAACCTGGCGGCCGCGCAGACGGACCGCTTCGCCGTGGACGGATCGAGCCGCCTGCTGCAGTTCGCGTCGATGAGCTTCGACGCGGCGGTGTCGGACGTGGTCGTGGCGTTGTCGTCCGGCGCCTGCCTCGTCGTGGCCGGGGCGGACGAGCTGCTGCCCGGGCCCGGGCTGGCGCGGGTCCTGTCCCGGCACGCGGTGACGCACGTGACCCTGCCGCCGGCGGTGCTGGCGGAGATGACGCCCGAGGACCTGGCACCGGTGACGACCCTGGTCTCGGCCGGTGAGGCGCTGGGCAGGGAACTGGTGGGGCGCTGGGCGCCGGGGCGGCGGCTCGTCAACGCTTACGGGCCGACGGAGACGACGGTGTGCGCGACGATGTCCCGGCCGCTGGCGGTCGGCGACGACCCGGACATCGGCGGCCCGATCAGCGGTGTGCGGGCGTTCGTCCTCGACGACCGGCTCGCCCCCGTGCCGGTCGGGGTGGCGGGCGAACTGTACGTCGCGGGCTCCAGCCTGGCCCGCGGGTACGTGGGGCGGCCCGACCTGACGGCCGAGCGGTTCGTGGCCTCGCCGTACACCGGGCCCGGTGAGCGGATGTACCGGACGGGTGACCGGGTGCGGTGGACGGCCGAGGGGCGGCTGGTGTTCGCCGGGCGGGCCGACGCACAGGTGAAGATCCGTGGCTTCAGGGTGGAGCCGGAGGAGATCGCGTCCGTACTGACCGGACACCCCGCGCTGGCCCGCGCCGCGGTGACCCTGCGCGCCGATGCCTCGGGTGAGGTGCGTCTGGTGGCTTACGTCGTGCCCGCGGGTGACCGGTCGGACGCCGATGACGGCGTGCTCGGCCGGACGGTGCGCGATCACGTCGCGCGGGCTCTGCCGCAGTACATGGTGCCGTCGGCGGTCGTGGTCCTCGACGCGCTTCCGCTGACGGTCAACGGCAAGCTGGACCGCGCGGCGCTGCCGGAGCCGGATGTCGCCGAGTCGGCGGGGGCCGGACGGGAACCGGCCACGGAACAGGAGCGGATCCTCTGCGAGGCCTTCGCACGGGTGCTGGGCCTGCCGACGGTCGGTGCCGACGACGACTTCTTCGCCCTCGGCGGTCATTCGCTGCTGGCCACGCGCCTGGTCAGCCGCGTGCGTACGGTGCTGGGCGAGGAGCTGCCGATCCGTACCGTCTTCACCTCGCCCACGCCGGCCGCACTCGCGGGCTGGCTCGCCGGCCAGGGTGACCGGCGGCCCGAGGCCAGGCCCGCGCTGCGGCGCATGCGCAGGCCCGACGGCGCGTGAGCCGTCGCAGGGCCCCCGGTGACGGCCGGGCCTGTGCCGATGAGCGCAGGCCCGGCCCGTCCGGCGGCGCATCCGGGCGACGCCGCGCACGGCTCCGGGTGGTACGCAGGAGGACAGCCCGGCCCTTTACCGGGCCGGGCTGTCCTTTCATGCTGTGTGCTGCGTCCGGCGTCACTCGGTGCGCAGGGCCGTGGCCGTACGGGCCCTGGCCGCCCACCCGGCCGGGATCATCGCGCCCAGCATCGCCAGCACGACGCCCCCCAGCCCCAGCAGGAGCAGCTCGACCGGCCCGTACACGTCGAGGACCGGCGACGGCATACCGGTGCCCACAGCGCGTCCCATCACCGGCATGACGACGCCGTGCAGCAGGTACCCCGCCGGCACGCCCAGCAGCCCGCCGACCACGCCGATCGCGGACACCGAGGCGAGCACGAGGCTCACCGTCTGCCGCGGCGACATGCCGATCGCCTTGCACACGCCCAGGTCGTGGACGCGTTCGCGGGTGTCCAGGACGACGGAGTTGAGCACGCCGAGACCGGCCACGGCGATCAGCATGAGGGTGAGCAGCACCGCCATCGCGTCCATGATGAGGATGACGCCGCTCTGCTCCGACTCCACGACGGTCGTGGCGTCACCGCCCATCGGCTGCACCACCGCCGCCAGCTTCCGGGCGAACTCGTCGGCAGAGACACCGGACTTCACGTCGACGAGGAACGTCTCGGGCTGCGCCGACGGGAAGTTGGCCATGTCCGCGTGGACCTCCAGCTCATTGCCGGAGGTGTCGAAGGATTCGCCCACGATCCGCAGGTCGGCGCTCTCCTTCTCGAACGTCATCCGCACCGTGTCGCCGACCTTTGTGCTGGTCCGCTCCAGGAAGCGCGTCGGCACGACGACCTGGCCCTTCCCGGTGATCCAGTGGCCCGAGAGCATCTCGTAGCTGCCGGAGCGCGAGTCGCCCTCGTAGAGGCTGGCCTCCACCGCGCCGGAGACGCCGGCCACGGCGACCTCGGTCTGGAGCTTGCCGTAGTACGACGCCAGCCCCGCCTCGGACTTGACGGCGGCCCGCACCTTCGCCGGGTCGGCCACCTTGGGCTTGGACGAGCCGGCCGCCGGGCTGGGAGCGACGGGAGAGGGGCTCGCCGGGGCGCCGCCCTCCACGGGAGGCGGTGGCGGCGGGGGAGCGACGTTGTTCATCTTGACCGTCGTGACCGTGACCGCGGCACGGCTCTCGGGATCCTGCGACTTGCCGACCTCGTTGAGGGACGAGGTCAGTCCCACCGCGAACGTGGCCGCGACGGTGCCGAACGCCACCGCGAGCAGCATCGCGAGGGCACGCACGGGATGCGTGAAGGGAGTGGCGAGCCCGTACGTCACCGGCCGGGGCAGCGGAAGCCGCCCCATGGCCCGGTGCGCCCACTGCCCGCGGCCCGGGCGCGGCGCCCGGCCGACGGCGATGGCCTCGACCGTGTTCAGCCGTCCGGCGCGCCGTGCGGGGATCAGCGCCGCGAGCCCGACCACGAGCAGCGCGGCGGCCGGTACGGCGACGTCCACCCACCAGGCCACCGACAGCGAGACGTTGCCGTACACCGACTCCGTGTCCGCCAGCAGCGGGACCGCCAGCAGGTTGCCCAGCACGACACCCAGCGCGATGCCGACCGTGGCCGGGATCAGCGCCTGGGCCACATACGCGCGGACGACCTCGCGGGGCGTGAAACCGATGGCCTTGAGGATGCCGATCCTGCGCAGACTCGTGCCGACCGCACCGCTGATCACACTGCTGACGATGATCACCGACATGACGATGCCGAGCACGCCGAAGGCCATCACGAACGGGACGGTCGCCGCCGCGCCCTGATCCGCGGCCCGCTTGGTGTCCAGCCAGGACTGCGTGCCCAGCAGGGCCCCCGAGTCGACGGCGGAGGCGAGCTTCGCCCGGTCGGCGAGGATCTGCTGCTTCGTGCTCGCGGGGTCGAAGCGGTAGAGCATCTGGGTCGTGAGGGGGTTGCCGAGCGCCGCCAGCGCGTCGACCTGCGCCGGGGTCGCCCACGCGTCGGCGGACTTGCCGACCGACACGGCGAACCCGACGACCGACAGGGTCGGGGCGTTGGGGGTGTCCGACGCCTTGAGGGTGGAGCCGATGTCGACGGAGGGGCCCTGGAAGGACGCGTCGACCACGATCTCGCCGGGCTTCTGCGCCCACCGGCCGGACTTCAGCTCCACGCGGTCGACGTCGGCGTCCGCGCCGGACCGCCCGACCACGGTCAGCGTCGGCATCCGGAAGCCCGACTGGTCCACCGGGCGGAACGCCGTGGACGCGTAGGGCCCCGCGCTCGCCGTGACGCCGGCCAGCTTCTTGGTGTGTTCCAGCTGCGCCGCACTCGCCTTGGCCGGATCGAACTGCGCGGTGATGTGCGCGCCCTGCTGCTTCTTGAAGGCGTCGTCGAAGGGAGCGGCCGCGGCGACCATCAGGGCCCCGGCCACCACGGCCGAGGCCACGGCCATCATCGTGGCCACGGCGATCACCAGGGTCTGCACCCGCCGCCGGCCGACCCCGGAGCGTACGACGCGGCCCAGCGCGCCGTTACCGAAGAGGCTCATCGGACGGCCTGCGCATACGTGTCGAGGGCGAGGTGACCGTCCACCAGGTGGATCGTGCGGCTGGCGCACGCCTCCGCCAGCGCCAGGTCATGCGTCACCAGCACGATGGTCTGGCCACCGCGGTGCAGATCGATCAGCAGCTTGCGGACCTCCGCGCCCGAGGCGGAGTCCAGCGCACCCGTGGGCTCGTCGGCCAGCAACAGCTCGGGACGGTTGATCAGCGCCCGGGCGACACCGACGCGCTGGCGCTCACCTCCGGACAGCCGGCCCGGATAGGCGCGTGCGTGCTTCTGGATGCCCAGCATCTCCATGAGCTCACCCGCGCGGGCCGCGGCCGCGCGCCGGCTGGTCCCGGTCAGCTGGGCCGGGAGCTGGATGTTGTCGGTGACGGTGAGGTCGTCGAGGAGATTGAAGAACTGGAAGGCGATGCCGATGTGCTCGCGACGGAACTTGGCGAGGGCGTGCTCGCTCAACTGGTCGATCCGCCGCCCCGCGACGAGCACGGAACCCTCGGTCGGCTTGTCCAGGCCGGCGATGAGGTTCAGCAGGGTGGACTTGCCGCTGCCGGAAGGGCCCGTCACGGCAAGGGCCTCGCCCTTGGCGACGCTGAGCGTGAGCGGTCCGAGCGCCGGCGCACCGGCGGTGTCGTAGCGCTTCGCCACACCTTCCAGCTCGATCACTTGATTCATGCGGGTTGTCCGTCCTTACGATCGCGAGAGACACATGCCGTTGCCGACTCTGTGAACCTAGAGGCTGCCGCCCGCGCGGCGCGTCGGCCGCGGAACCAACATCGGCCCCTCCCAGCGGATGATTCGGCCCGGGTGTCCTACCTGAGGAGTAGGCCTCGAAGACAATGCCCTGATCAGGCAGGTGGACGCGGACCGGGCGGCGAGCGCCCCACAATGGACGGATGGAGACGCAAGACCGGCGCCGCCGGCTTCACCAGCTCATCGACGCGCTGCGCCCCGAGGCGAAGTCCGCCCCGCAGTCGAAGCGGGCGGTGCGCGTGGACGTGGTGCTGGCGGTGGTGCTGACCGCCTTCGCTCTGTTCGTGGCGGTGCGGTACCCCGGCAACGGGCCGGTGGATGTGAACCCCCCCAAGATCGACGTCGGAACCGGCGTGCCCGCGCCGCCCTCGCCCGGCCCCGATCAGGCGCCCGCGGAGGAAGACGCTCCGCCCGTCCCCTGGGCCATGGTCATCCTGTCGACGCTGCCGCTCGGACTGAGGCGCCTGTACCCGCTGTCCACGTTCGTGACGGTGCTGGTCGCGGCGCTCGCCATCGGTGGCTCCGCCTCCTGGATCACCGTCCTGGCCTGTGTCGTCGGTGCCTACAGCGCCATCGTGTACAGCCGTTACCGGATACTGGCCATCGCCGTCCTGGTGGTGGCCGCCGGACTGTCCGGTTACGCGTTCCGCAACGCCGATCCCCTGCTCCCGGGCTGGTCCAGCCCGGGATTCGTGCTGCTGGTGGCAGGGATGCTGGCCAGTCTCGTCCGGTTCCTGCAACTGCGGCTGGCGTCCAGCCGGGACCGGGTCACCGAACTGCAGCAGGCGCAGGAGGAGGCCATGCGCCGGGCCGTCGCGGAGGAGCGTGCGCGCATTGCCGCCGAACTGCACGACGTCGTGACCCACAATGTCAGCGTGATGGTGATCCAGGCGGGCGCGGCCCGCAAAGTGATGGACGTGGTGCCCGAGCAGTCCAAGGAGGCGTTGCTGGCCGTCGAGGCCGGCGGCAGGGCCGCCATGGCCGAACTGCGGCATGTGATGGGCCTGTTGGCGGCTCCGGACCATGAAAGACCCGACGGCCTGGAGCCGCAGCCGGGGCTGGCGCAGCTCGACGCGCTGGTCGCCCGGGTACGGGCCGCCGGGACGCCCGTGAGCGTCGGCGTGTCGCTGCCGTCGGAACCGCTGCCCTCGGGGGTCGACCTGGCGGCGTACCGGGTCGTGCAGGAGGCTCTGACCAACACGATCAAGCACGCACGCGGCGCGGAGGCCTCGGTCGCCATCGGATACACCGACGACTGCCTGGAGATCGAGGTCACGGACACCGGAGGCGTGAAGGACGCCCCGCCGGTGGAGAGCAACGGCCGCGGCCACATGGGGCTGCGGGAGCGGCTGGCCGTGTACGACGGCGAACTGACGGCCGGTCCGACGCCGAACGGCGGCTACCGGGTCGCCGCCCGCATCCCGCGGAGCGCGGCATGAGCGGGGAGCGGCCGCCGCTGCGCGCCGTCATCGCGGACGACCAGGCCCTCGTGCGCACCGGTTTCAAGATGATCCTCGCCGCGGACGGCATCGAGGTGGCGGCCGAGGCGGCAGACGGGGCCGAGGCCGTCTCCGCGGTGCGCCGCACGCGGCCCGACGTCGTCCTCATGGACATCCGGATGCCGGTGATGGACGGCATCGAGGCCACCCGGCGCATCCTCGGCGGTGACGGTCCGCCGGAGACCCGGGTCATCATCCTCACCACGTACGACCTCGACCAGTACGTCTATGCCGCGCTCACGGCCGGCGCCAGTGGCTTCCTGCTCAAGGACGTCACCCCCGAACGCCTGGTGTCCGCCTTGCGCATGGTGCAGTCCGGTGACGCCCTCCTCGCGCCGACGATCACCCGTCGGCTGATCGAGCGCTTCGCCGTGCCCGACGAACCCCAGACCGTCGCGCCGCACCGCGACCTGTCCGGTCTGACCCCGCGTGAACTGGAGGTGCTCCGCCTGCTGGCCACGGGACTCAGCAACGCCGAGTTGGCCGAGCGGCTGTTCCTGAGCCCCACCACCGTCAAGAGCCATGTCGGCCGCATCCTGTCCAAGCTGGACCTGCGCGATCGCGTCCAGGCCGTCGTCTTCGCCTACGAGACGGGTCTGATCGCACCCGGGGGTGGCAACTAGCGCTGCGGCGGGAGGGGCCAGGCCCCCATGGGAACTGACGAGCTGTCATGAGCGTTGAGATGAACGGCTCATGACGGATCCTGTGAATGTCGCCTTCCTCTATCCGAGGGCTCGACAATGACCAGAGTGACGCGTGAGCATTGGTGGTGAAGGCGCGGGCGACATCTCAGAACGGGGGGAGATGCACGGAATTCCAGATTCCGCCGGTGGGGTGTGCCCGGGCTCCGGACCGGGCCGTACACAGGCCCGTTCCGGTCGTGTGGACCGGTGGTGCTGAGCCGACCGGTCGCGGCGTAAGTCAGATTCTGTGAGCTGTCAGTCAACGGGGTGGACAGAATGAATCAGATGATCGGCGACTCTCACTATTCCTCGGCCGCGGACTTAACCGGAGCGGCCACCACCGGAGTCGTCGCCCGCGACACCGGCCCGACGACGTCCTCCGGGCCTTCGCAGGTGAGCCCGCCGGCGGTGCAGGACATTCCCATCACTTCGATCATGCCGGGCATCTCCCTGCGCTCGCGCGGGCCGGACGCGGAGCACGTCGCCTGCCTGGCGGAGGTGGAAGGGCCTTTGCCGCCCATACTCGTCGACCGCCGGACGCTGCATGTCATCGACGGGATGCACCGCCTGATGGCCGCCTTCGTCAGAGGGCAGCGGACCATCAGCGTGGAGTTCTTCGAGGGCAGCGCCGAGGAGGCGTTCCTGCGTGCCGTGCGGGCGAACGTGACCCACGGCCTGCCGCTCTCGCAGGCCGACCGGCGGGCCGCGGCGGCGAAGATCGTCAGATCCCACCCGCACCTGTCGGACCGGGCGGTCGCGCGTGCCGCCGGGCTCGGGGCCAAGACCGTGGCCGCCATCCGCCGGCAGTACGACGGCGTGCTGCACCTGCACGCGCGAGTGGGCAGGGACGGCAAGGTCCGTCCGCTCAGCAGCGACGAGGGGCGCAGGCGCGCTGCGGAGCTGATCGGTGAGCGCCCGGACGCCTCACTGCGGGAGATCGCGCGTCTGGCGGGGCTCTCACCGGCGACCGTGAGCGATGTCCGAAGACGGTTGCGGGCCGGACAGGACCCGGTCGTCGGACGCGGACATAAGGCCCGTCAGGGCAAGGCGGCCCAGCCCGCCGGCGTGGTGTGCTCACTGCCCGCCGGGCACGCGGACGACCGGGGTGACGGCAATCCCCAGGACGTGCTGGAGAAGCTGTTGCGCGACCCCTCCCTGCGACACAAGGAGGAGGGGCGGAACCTGCTGCGCCTGCTGCACCAGAACGCCGTCGGCATGCAGCAGTGGAGCGAGCTCACCGCTGCGGTCCCGCCGCACTGCGGGGCCCTGGTGATGAACCTGGCACGCCGGTACGCCGAGACCTGGTCGCAGTTCGCGCGGAACCTCGATGAGCAGATGCAGGCGTCGAGCAGGCGGACCGTGGGCGGGTAAGGGGACGTCGAGCGGGTCCGTTCCGGACCCGGGTGGGTGTGTGCGCAGGGGCGCCTGACGGGCTAGGGCCTCGTTCAGGCGCCCCTCTGGTTTCCGCGTCAAAAAGTGAAAGCGAAACGGAATTCTCGACTTCGTTATGGCGGGTGATGGATTTATCGTGGATGTATGGAAAAGGCAACGGAGTTCTATATCGTCAAGCGTGGTGACACGCTCATCAAGATCGCGTCCATGTTCCATGTGACGCTGGATCAGATTCTCGAATGGAATCCTCAGATCGAGAATCCGGACATCATATTCCCCGGTCAGAAGATTCGCGTCTCGGCGCCGGAGATGCACGGAGAGTACGAACCCTTCCCGGGTGCCGACTTCTTCCAGTCCTCCGTGACCAGTCCCGTCATCGAGGCCATGGGCTACCGCCTCATCGAGGAGGGCTGCTCGGCGTACGCCGGCGGACCCGACTCGCAGTGGAGCGAGGCGGACCGGAAGTCGTACTCGAAGTGGCAGCACAAGCTCGGCTTCTCGGGCCACGATGCTGATGGCACACCGGGCCGCAGATCCTGGGACAGGCTGCACGTACCCGCCGTGTACGAGTGACCGGCACCGAGAGCAGGACCGCCCGTACGCGCCGACGGATCACGAGGGGAGCGCACGCCGGCCCGCCCCGGACCGCCTGGCGCGCACGGGCCAGAGCACGTATCGCCTATCTCGAGGCGGAACTGGAGCACGAGAGCACCCGACGGGTCCGCGGAGACCGGAAAGCGCTCCTCGAGGGAATGCGGGGGCATCTCGACAAAGCCCGCGCGGCCGCGGACGAGGATTTCGGATGGCGGAAGCCGTGGTCGGGGTCGGCGGCCCGTGAGGGGGTGTGCTCGAATATCCGCAACGCCGAGGTGTTGCTGATTCAACTGGTTTCCGACGAAGAAGCCGCGGGCCGCGCCAGTGAGGTCATGGCACTGGTCAAGGATCACCTGGACGCGGACGACCCACGCCGGGTGCGGCTCGCCCTGAGACTGCGTTCCATCATCTCCGGCGACGTGACCCGGAGCGACCGGGATCTCATGGGCCGGGCGCTCGACGCCGCGTACAGCAGCCTGGACGACGAACTGGCCCGGGTGCGCAGCCTGCGCAACACCCTCTGGGCCGCGACGGTCCTCGTGATGATCGGGGTGGTGAACCTGGCCCTCTACGGGTGGTTCTCGCCCAGTTCGCTGAGCCTGTGCTTCGCGCCTTCGGGCGGCTCCGGAGGCACGGTCACCGTCGTGTGCCCCACCGCCGAGTACCACAACGAGCCGGCCGACACGGACCCGAGCCGCCTGGCCGGCGCCACGGACATCCTCACCGTCGAGATCGCCGGCCTCGCCGGTGCCGCCCTCACCGTCATCGCCTCGCTGCGCCGCATCCGGGGCACCGACTCCCCGTACATGCTGCCGCTGGCGTCGGCGGTGCTGAAGCTGCCCACCGGCGCCCTGTCGGCCTTCCTCGGGTTGCTGCTGATCCGCGGCGCCTTCGTCCCCGGGCTCAGCGACCTCGACAGCCGGGCGCAGGTCCTCGCCTGGGCCGCGGCCTTCGGCGCCGCGCAGCACCTGGTGACCCGGCTCGTCGACGACCGCGCCCAGATGACGCTGTCGGAGGTGGGCAGGACCACCGACGCCGTGGTCGACCCCGAGCGGGTCGCCGTGAAGGAGGGTCTGCCGGCCTCCGCCGCCGGGTCACCCAACGGTGCGGGACCGCACGACGAGCCGCACGAGGGCGACGGCAAGGACGGTGAGCCGGTTCCCGACGACGTACCCCCTCACCGCCGCAGCGGTGCGTGAGCCGTCTCCGGCAGCCGCAGGTACACCACCGACGACACCAGACAGATCACCGCGACGTACCACGGGAACAGCCCCGAGTGCCCCTGCTCCTTGAAGAGCGTGCCCACGTACGGGGCCGTGCCGCCGAAGAGGGCCACCGTCAGCGAGTAGGGGAAGCCGATGCCCGCCGCGCGGACCCGGGGCGGGAAGATCTCGGCGTTCACGGCCGCGCTGATCGAGGTGAAGCCGGTCAGCAGCACCATGCCCGCGCATTGCACGAGCAGCAGCACGGCGAACGAGTCGCGCAGGGCGTGCAGCAGCGGTACCGCCAGCAGCGCGAAGCCCAGGCCGAAGAAGAGCAGCAGGGGGCGGCGGCCGAAGCGGTCCGACAGCACGCCGCCGAGCGGTTGCAACAGGGCGAAGAAGGACAGTGAGATCGTGCCCGCGAGCAGCGCGTCCGACTTCTCGACACCCGCGTTGAGTTCGGCGTACGTCGGCAGGTACGACGTCCACGTGTAGTAGGCGATGGTGCCGCCGGCGGTGATGCCGCCGATGAGGAGCGACTCGCGAGGGTGCCGGCGCAGCGCCTCGAACAGTCCGGGGCGCGGGGCCTGCTGCTGTTCGGCGCTGCGGGTCTCCTGCGCGCCCTGCCGGATCCAGAAGCCGGCCAGACTCAGCACGGCCCCGAGCACGAACGGCACCCGCCAGCCCCAGCCGTTCATCTGCCCGTCGCTCAGCGTGTCCACCAGCAGGGTGGCGATACCGGAGGCGGCCAGCTGCCCCACCGTCGTCGACACGTACTGGAAGCTGGAGAACAGCCCCCGCCGGCCGGGACCCGCCGACTCCACCAGGAAGGTCGTCGAGGCCGCGAACTCGCCCCCCACGGACAGGCCCTGGAGCAGCCGCGCCAGCACCAGGATCACCGGCGCGAGCACGCCCACCGCAGCGTACGTCGGGGTGAGTCCGACCAGCAGACTGCTGCCGCCCATCAGCAGGATCGTGACCGTGAGGGCGGCCCGCCGTCCGTGCCGGTCCGCGACGGCGCCCATCAGCAGCCCGCCCACCGGCCTCATGAAGAAGCCGACCGCGAACACCGCGAACGTGGACAGCAGCGGCACCAGCGAGTTGTCCGCGCTCTTGGGGAAGACCTGGGCGGCTATGTAGGTGGCCAGAAACGTGTACGCGTACCAGTCGTACCACTCGACCGCGTTGCCCACCGAGGCGGCGAGGAGCTGGCGAACGGGCCGTTTCGTCGGCGGGGAAACCGTCTGCGTCTCTGTCACGCCCCCCACCCTCCCCTGACAACGCCCCGGCACACCCTCCGTACCGGCGACTTTCACACGAGTGTCACGCGCCCCTTCCTTGGCGTTTGGTGTCCCTGAAACACTCCTTCCGCGCAGATTCAGTCACGCTCCGGCCATCCCGCACCTCAGGATGAGAGGTCTGTCCTTCATGTCCGAAGTCAACCGGCGCCGCTTCCTCCAACTCGCGGGCGCCACCACGGCCTTCAGTGCGCTCTCCGCCAGCATCCAGCGTGCCGCCGCCCTGCCGGCGAACCACCGCACCGGGTCGATCGAGGACGTCGAGCACATCGTCGTCCTCATGCAGGAGAACCGTTCCTTCGACCACTACTTCGGCACCCTGAGAGGCGTCCGCGGCTTCGGCGACCCCCGCCCGGTCACCCTCGGTAACGGCAAACCCGTCTGGCACCAGGAGAAGGACGGCAAGGAGATCCTGCCGTTCCACCCGGACGCCGACGACCTCGGCATGCAGTTCCTGGAGGGCCTGCCGCACTCCTGGCCCGACGGCCACCAGGCCTACGACGGCGGCAAGTACGACCGCTGGGTGCCCGCGAAGGGCACCACGACCATGGCGTACCTGACCCGCGAGGACATCCCCTTCCACTACGCCCTCGCCGACTCGTTCACCGTCTGCGACGCCTACCACTGCTCGTTCATCGGATCCACCGACCCCAACCGCTACTACATGTGGTCCGGGTACACGGGTAACGACGGCACCGGCGGCGGTCCGGTCCTCGGCAACGACGAACTCGGCTACGGCTGGACGACCTACCCCGAGCGCCTGGAGCAGGCCGGCATCTCCTGGAAGATCTACCAGGACATCGGCGACGGCCTCGACGCGAAGGGCTCGTGGGGCTGGATCCAGGACGCCTACCGCGGCAACTACGGCGACAACTCGCTGCTGTACTTCAACAAGTACCGCGACGCGAAGCCCGGCGACCCCTGGTACGACAAGGCCCGCACCGGCACGAACGCCAAGGCCGGCGACGGCTACTTCGACGTGCTGAAGGCGGACGTGAAGGCCGGCAAGCTGCCGCAGATCTCCTGGATCGCCGCCCCCGAGGCCTTCTCCGAGCACTCCAACTGGCCCTCGAACTACGGCGCCTGGTACATCGCGCAGGTCCTCGACGCGCTCACCTCCAACCCGGAGGTCTGGTCGAAGACCGCCCTGTTCATCACCTACGACGAGAACGACGGCTTCTTCGACCACGTGGTGCCGCCGCTGCCCCCGAAGGACGCCTCCCGCGGCCTGTCCACCGTCGACGTCTCCCTCGATCTCTTCCCGGGCGACGCCGGGAACACGGCAGGCCCGTACGGACTCGGCCCCCGGGTGCCGATGCTGGTCGTCTCACCGTGGAGCAAGGGCGGCTACGTCTGCTCCGAGACCCTCGACCACACCTCGATCCTGCGGTTCATGGAGCGCCGCTTCGGGGTGCGCGAGACCAACATCTCGCCGTGGCGCCGGGCCATCTGCGGTGATCTGACGTCCGCGTTCGACTTCTCCCGCAAGGACGCCCGCCCGGCCCCGCTGCCCGGCACCGAGGCGTACGAGCCGCAGGACCGCGAGCGCCACCCCGACTACAAGCCCGTCCCGCCGGCCGACCCGCGCATGCCGCGGCAGGAACGCGGTCTGCGCCGCACCCGGCCACTGAAGTACGCCCCGCACGTGGACGCCTCGGTCGACGCGGCGGCCGGGAAGCTCACCCTCACCTTCGCCTCCGGCGCGAAGTCCGGCGGCGCCTTCCACGTCACGTCGGGCAACCGCGGCGACGGCCCCTGGACGTACACCACCGAGGCCGGCAAGACGCTCTCCGACACGTGGAACTCGGCGTACTCCGGGGGCACCTACGACCTGACCGTGCACGGCCCGAACGGCTTCGTGCGTGCCTTCAAGGGCTCGAACAGGACGACCGGCTGCGAGGTCACGGCCCGACACACCGGCGACGACATCGAGCTGACCTTCACCAACAAGGGCTCCGGAACCGCCCGCCTGAAGATGTCCGACGGCTACGGCGGCCGGCCCTCGACGGTCACCGTCCGCCCCGGCGCCAAGGTATGCCGGACCGTCGACCTCGCCGCCGGCCGCCGCTGGTACGACCTGACCGTCACCGCCGAGGGCCACAAGGCGTTCCTGCGGCGGTTCGCGGGGCACGTCGAGAACGGGCAGCCGGGGGTGAGCGACCCGGCGATCGTCACCGGGTAACGGGAGTGAGGTGCCCCGGATCGTGCGGCCGGGGCACCAGCGCCGGTTCGGTCGTGGCCGAGCCGGGCTCCAGTGCCAGGACGGCGGCCACCGGATGGTCGTCGTCCACCGGGGCGGCCGTGGGCGCCGCCCGGGTGAGCAGCACCACGCCCCAGGACGCCAGGCCCGCCCCGGCGAGCGCGAGCAGCACGCCCGCCGGACCGCCCTGGAGGCGTTCGCCCAGCAGCGACAGGCCGATCACCGCTGCGCCGAGCGGGTTCGCCAGGGTCACCATCGCGAGGGGGCCGCCCAGCCCGCCCCGGTACGCGGTCTGCGACAGCAGCAGCCCGCCGGCCGCGAACGCCGCCACGAGCAGGGCCACACCGATCACCTGAACGCTCAGCACCGGCCCGGACCGGTCCGTCGCGGACACCGTCACCGTCTGCGTGAGGGCCGAGGCGACCCCCGAGGCGAGACCGGACGCGGACGCGTGCCGCAGCCCGGGGCGGGCGCCCGGCCGGGACAGCACCCCGATGAGCGCCGCCGTGACACCCGCCACCGCCAGCGCCTCGGGAACGCTCAGCACGTCGTCCGGCGCCGGACCGGACGCCGTCACCAGGATGGCGCCCAGCCCCAGCAGCGTCAGCGCGGTGCCCCTCCACTCGACCGCGCCGACCCGACGTCCCGCCATGCGTGCCCCCATCGGCACCGCCGCGACCAGGGTGAGCGCGCCGAGCGGCTGGACCACGGTCAGCGGGCCGTACCGGAGGGCGACGACGTGCAGGAGCGCGGCCGACGCGTTCAGCCCGACCGACCACCACCAGGCGCCGGTGCCGAGCAGCCGCAGCGTGCCCGCGCCCCGGGAACGGGACGCCAGCCGCTCCTGGGCGACCGCGGCGGCGGCGTAGGCGACGGCGGAGACCAGGGACAGGGCGACGGCGATCACCACGGCGCTCACCGGCCGGCCCCCGCGAGTGCCTGCTCGTCCCGCTGCGCCGGTACGAGGCTGCCCTGCGCACGCCCGGCCCTGCTCGCCGTGCGGTGCGGCAGGTGAACGAACGTGAGCGCGAGCCCGAGCAGGGCCGCCGCCACGAGCGCGTCGAGCCAGTAGTGGTTGGCGGTTCCGACGATCACCAGCAGGGTCAGCAGGGGATGCGCCAGCCAGAGCCACCGCCACCGGGAGCGTGTCGCGACGATCAGCCCGACCGCCACCATCAGCGCCCAGCCGAAGTGCAGGGACGGCATCGCCGCGAACTGGTTCGACAGCGAGTCCGTCGCGGGGTTGCCGTACACCGACGGCCCGTACACCCGCGCCGTGTCGATCAGGCCGGTCGCGGCGAGCATGCGCGGCGGGGCGAGCGGGAACAGCAGGTGCAGCACCAGCGCGGCGGCCGTGACAGCGGCCAGCACGCGGCGCGCCCAGACGTAGTGGACCGGCCGCCGCAGGTAGAGCCAGACCAGGAAGGCGACGGTGGCGGGGAAGTGAACGGCCGCGTAGTAGGTGTTCGCGACGTGCACCAGGCCGTCGCCGTGCAGCAGCAGGGACTGCACCGCCCCCTCGCCGGGCAGATGGACCGCCCGCTCGAAGTCCCACACGCGGTGCGCGTCGCGGAGGGCCTCACCGGTGTGGCCCGTGGCCAGTTGCCGGCCGAACTTGTAGACGAGGAAGAGCCCTGCGACGAGCAGGAGCTCCCGGACGAGCGGCGGTCGCGCTATCGCGTCGGACCCCGCCGGCGCAGGCTCGGTGCGGGCATTCATCCCCCGGCCCCTTCGATGACGGTGGTGCTGTTATCGGTACGAGAGCGTACCGATACGACAGTGTACCGATACGGCTGCGTACCGGTACACTGGTGTATCGATAGACGTACGACACACCGCCGGCCGGGAATTTTCCGGCCGCCTACCGAAGCCAGGAGCACCGCCATGACGTCGCAGGCTGCGGACCGGCCCGAGCCGGTCGGTGCTACGCGCCGCTCCAAGATCACGCCGGAGCGTGAGCAGGAGTTCTACGACGCCGTGCTGGAACAGCTGGGGGAGTGCGGCTATGACTCCGTCACCATGGAAGGCGTCGCCGCGAGCACCCGGTGCAGCAAGTCCACGCTCTACCGCCAGTGGAAGACCAAGCCCCAGCTGGTTGCGGCGGCGCTGCGCTCCCACCGGCGGACGCGCTGCATCGACACCGGCTCGCTCGCCGAGGACCTGCGGGAGGCGGCCCGGGCGGCGGGCGAGCTGTCCGGCCGGGACACCAAACTGCTCCAGGCGCTCGCCCATGCCGCCGGCCAGGATCCGGAGTTGCAGCGAGCGCTGCGCGAGGCGCTGGTCGAGCCGGAGATCGCCGCGCTGAAGGAGATCATCCGGCGCGGGGTCGAACGCGGAGAGGTCCCCGCCGACCATCCGGCACTGGAGTACATCCCGGCCCAGCTGCTCGGGGTCCTGCGGGTGCGGCCCGTCCTGGAGGGCGAGTGGGCCGACCCCGACTACCTGGTCCGTTTCGTGGAGGCCGCCGTACTGCCGGCACTGGACCTGACCTGAGACCCGGGCCGCCGTCCGCCGGATGAACGGACGGTGACCCGACCGCGCCGACCCGTGGGGACGGGGGCGGCGCGCACCCCCCGGCCGGGTGGGGTGCCCCTGTGAGCGGCGGGGGCGCCCCACCCGGCCGACCTGCGTCCATGGGCCGGGACGTCAGACGTCCTGGCCGTTGCCGCTGCCCGTCGACACCTTGATGCCCTTGGTGATCTCGTCCAGCACGGCCTCCTTCTGGTCCGCGTCGACGCCGAACCGCACGACGACCATCTGCTTGGCGTTCGCGGGGGAGGGGAACGCGAGCGACTCCACGATGCCGTCCGCGCCCTTGCTCGTGACGGCCTTCCAGCGGACCAGGTAGCCCCGCTGCCCGGCCACGGTCACGGCCTTGGAGTCGAGTACGTCGTGGGAGGTGATGCCGCCGTAGGACTTGCCGCCGTAGGACTCCTCGGCGTTCTTCGCGATGTCCGCCTTGGCTGTCTCCTCGGCGGTGGCGCCCTTGGTGCCGAGGAGAAGGGCCGGGGCGGAGTAGGCGCCGCCCTTCGTGCACGTCGAGGAGGTGTCGCCGGGGCACTTGTAGGAGTCGTCGGACGTCACCTGCGCACCGGCGTTGGCCTGCTGGCCGTACCAGCCCTCGGGTATCGGCAGACTGATGCCGCTGACCGTGTCGGTCACCGACCCGCTCCTGATCTTCGGCGGCTGGGACTGCTCGGGCCGCGGACTCTGCCCGCCGGACCCGCCGTCGCCACCGGACCCTCCGGAGCCGCCCGGCCCGCCCGGCCCGCCGCCCGGCCCGCCCTGGCCCCCGGGTGCGCCGGGCCCGCCGGGCGCCTGCGAGGTGGGCGAATCGCCCTTGCCGCCGTCGTCCGTCAGCGCGTACACGCCCACACCGATGCAGGTGAGGACGACCACGGCCGCAGCGACGGCCGCACCTATGCGCAGCCGCCGCCCCTGACCGCCCGGAGGCGCGGTGGGATAGGCGGGGTAGGCGGGATAGGCGGCGGGGTGTCCGACGGCTGCCGGATGGGAACCGCCGGGCTGCCCGCCGACTTCCGGATGCGGAGCGGTACCCGGGTACCCGGTGGCACCCGGCCCCCAGCCGCTCGCCGGGTACCCGGTGGCCCCCGGGTGCCCGGCATCGCCCGGCTGCCCCGCGCCTGCCGCCTGTCCGGCATCGCCCGGCCGGCCGGTCCCGCCTGGCAGCCCGGCGGCCGGGTGCTCCGCCGGGGCCTCGGCGCCGGTCGCTTTCCCCGCCTCCGGCGATCCCGCACCGGCCGGCTCTCCGGCCCCGGGCGCCTCGGTCCCGGCCTGCTTCCCGGCTCCCGGCGTCTCACCGCTCGTCGGCGACGCCGCACCGGCCGGCTCTCCGGTCCCCGGCAACTCGGATTCGGCCGGTGCGGGCGACGTGCCGCCAGCGGCCTGATCGGTGGGTGCGGGACCGGTGGACGCCGGGCCTGCCGGGGGACCCCAGGTCGCGGGCGGCTGCGCCGGGCGGATGCGGTCCGTCCAGGCCTTGCCGTCCCACCAGCGCTCGGTGGCGGGCCCGTCACTTGTCTGTCCGGGATCGGCGTACCACCCGGGAGGTGTCTCCTGCGTCATGCCCCCACCGTATGAGGCGTCGGTGAAAGAGGCATGAGAGGAGTCGGAACCCGCTGTTCCACCACTTTCCGCGCCACACCCCGCGCCGGACGCCGCGCCCACCCACTAGCTCCTCCGGGCGGCCGAAAAGCTCCGCTCCGCCGGACGGAAGAAGAACGCGAGCGCGAAACGCGCGTACGTCTTCGCCGGAGCCTCCTCAAGCCTCCTCCCTCGCCACCGGCCCACGACGTGACGAACCGTGCTTCGGTGATCGCCGACCAGCAGCCGTGGACGTCGGACTCGTGCTCCCGGCACTGCTGAAAGAACGTCATCTCCCGTTGCTTTGCTCGTCGTTGACCTCAGGACGGCTGGTGACGGAACAAGTGCGTCGCCCCGCTGCACCCGGTGTCACCCGTCACGGCAAGAGGTGCTCCGACCACCCTCCATTCGGGCAATCGGACGGCTACGCTCGACATCTGTACGTCGTTCGGGCGACTTGGGGAGGTAGCGGGATGACGGAGGTACGGCCCACGGCCGCCGCCTCGGCTTCCCTGTGGGAGCGCGACGAGGAGGTCGCCGCCGTCGAGCGGGCGGTCGACAGCCTGTGCGCGGACCGTTCCTCGTCCGGCGGACTGCTGGTCTTCCGCGGCGAGGCCGGACTCGGCAAGACCGCGCTGCTGGCCGAAACCCGCCGCATCGCCGAGGCGCGCGGCTGCACGGTCTGGTCGGCGCGCGGCGGCGAGACCCTCAGGTCGGTCCCCTTCAACGTGGTACGGCAGTTGCTGCAGCCGGCGCTGGTGTCGATGCTGCCCGAGGAGGCCCGCGAGTACCTCGGCGACTGGTACGACATCGCCGGCCCCGCCCTCGGCATCGCGGACCCCGGGGACCGGCAGGCCGACCCGCAGGGCGTGTGCGACGGCCTGGTCGCGGCCGTACGCCGGCTCGCCCGCCGGGACTGGCCGCTGGTGCTGCTGATCGACGACGCCCACTGGGCGGACCACGAGACCCTGCACTGGCTCGCGGGACTCGCCGAGCGCCTCGACGAGATGTCCGTCCTGGTCGTCGTCACCCGCCGCTCCGAGGAAGTCGCCGGCGCGAGCGCCCGCCACCTCGACGCCGTCGCCGCCGCCGCGGACGGCCCCGCCACCACCCTGAGCGCCCTCACCCCGGACGCCACCGCAGGACTCACCCGCGCCACCCTGGGCGAACACGCCGACGCCGCCTTCTGCCGCGAGGTCTGGGCCGTCACCGCCGGCAACCCCTACGAAACCGTCGAACTCCTCGCCAAGGTGCAGGACAGCGAGTTCGAACCGGTCGAGGCCCGGGCCGGCGAACTGCGGGAACTGAACCGCTCCGCCCGCGGCGGCGGACTCGTCGCCCGCCTGGAGGAACTCGGCATCGACGCCACCCGGTTCGCCTGGGCCGCCGCCATCCTCGGCACCGGCATCTCCGTCGGCCTGGTCGCCAAACTCGCCACCCTGCGGCCGGACGACGCCCGCCGCTGCGCCGAACTGCTGCGCACCGCCCGCATCCTCACCGCGCCCGACCCCGCGACCGGCCGCAGCGCCGACGGCGACCTGGAGTTCGTCCACCCGCTGATCGCGACCGCCGTCTACAACTCCATCCCCGACGCCCTGCGCACCGCCATGCACGGCATCGCCGCCCGGATCGTCTCCGACGAGGGGCACGGCGCCGCGGCCGCCGCCCGTCACCTCTTGGAGGTCCACCCGGACGACGACGAGGAACTCGTCGGGCAACTGCGCGAGGCCGCCCGCGAGCACCTCGCCGTCGGCGCCCCCGACGCGGCCCGCCGCTGCCTGGAGCGTGCCCTGAAGGAACCACCGCGGCCCGAGTCCCACCCGCACGTCCTCTACGAACTGGCCGAGGCCACCTTCCTCACCGCTCCCGCCCGCACCATCGGTCATCTGCGGACCGCGCTCGGCATGCCCGGCCTCGACGGCGACCAGCGGGTGGACGCCGTCTTCCGGCTCTCCCAGGCACTCCTGCACAACAATCAGCTGGAGGAAGCGGTCCGCACGGTCGAGGCGGAGGCCGCCCGGCTCCAGCCGGGACCCGCCCGGATGCGGCTGCAGGCCGTGCACTTCATGTGGGAGGGCATCCACGCGGGCGAGGCCACCTCACCCGGCCGCTCCCAGCGGCTCGCCGACCTCGCGAGCACCTGCACCGGCCGGGACAACTCCGAACGCGCCCTGCTCATCCTGCGCGGCTTCGACGCCCTGATGCACGGCGAGAACGCCGAGGAGGTCGTCGAACTGTGCGACCGCGCCCTCGTCAACGGCCGGCTCGCCCCGGGACTCGGCTGGACCGACACCGAGTGGGGCATCGAACTGCTGCTGATGCTGGCCAACGCGTACGGCTTCACCGACCGCCTCGACCGCGCCGAGACCCTCTACAACGAAGCGCTGCGCGCCTACGAGACGGCCGGCTGGAGCGGCGGCCACCTCGCCCTGGCCCACGCCTACGTCGGGATCGGCCACCGCAGGCGGGGCCGGCTGAAGGAGGCGGAGGCGTCCCTGCGCGAGGCGCTGCGCCTCGCCGAGCGCGTCGGCCGCGGCCTGCCCCTGTACTGGTCCGCGACCTGCAGCCTGGTCGACACCCTGCTCGCCCGCGGCCAGGTCGAACAGGCCTGGGACGTCGCCGAACGGCACGGCTTCGCACCGCCCTACCCGTCCACCATCGTCCTGCCCGACCCGCGATCCGTGCGCGGCCGGCTGCTGCTGGCCGTCGGCCGCACCAAGGACGGCATCAACGAGCTGGAGGCCGCGGAGAAGGCGGCGGCGGCCCGCGGCCACCACAACCCGGTGCTCGTCCCCTGGGCGGCCGACCTCGCCCGGGCCCTCCGCACCAAGGACCCGGCGCGGGCCGGCCGGCTCGCCGTCGACGTACGCCGCCAGGCCGAGCGCTTCGGCACCGACACCGCGATAGGAGAAGCCCTGCGCTGCGCCGCCGACCTGGAGACGGGGCAGCGGGCGGTCCGGCTCTACGGCCAGGCCGTCACCTATCTGGAAGCCTCGCCCTGCCAGTACGAACACGCGGCCGCCCGCATCGAGTTCGGCATCGCCGCCCGCTCGGCCGCCGACCTGCACCGCGGCCTCGACCTGGCGGTCTCGTGCGGCGCCGACGGATTGGCGGAGCGGGCGCGGGCCGCGCTCAGGACCGGTGTCGGCCCGGCCTGACGCGCACGCGGAGCAACCGGCCGGCGGGCGCCCGGCTCCGGTCCGCCCGCGTGGCGCCGGTCACCGCCTGGCCCCGCGGTCCCGCCCCCCGGCGCTCACGAGGTGCCGTCCTCCTCGGCCAGCACCCGCTGGGCCGTCGCGAACGCCGAGTTCGCCGCCGGCACACCGCAGTACACCGCCGTCTGCAGCAGCACCGCGCCGATCTCCTCCCGGGTGAGACCGTTGCGGCGGGCCGCGCGGACATGCATGGCCAGCTCGTCGTCGTGGCCGTGCGCGACCAGCGCGGTGAGGGTGATCATGCTGCGTTCGCGGCGCGACAGGGTGGGGTCGGTCCAGATCTCGCCCCACGCGTAGCGCGAGATGAAGTCCTGGAAGCGCGCTGTGAACGGTGTCTGGCGGGCCTGGGCCCGGTCGACGTGCGCGTCGCCGAGCACTTCGCGCCGTACGGCCATGCCCCGCCGGGCGCCCTGACCGAAGTGGGTGCGCAGGGCGGTCAGCACCGCCTCCGGGCACTGCGCGGGCGCCAGGTGGGAGGCGCCCGGCAGCTCCACGAGCGTCGCGCCCGGCACGGCGTCGGCGATCTCCCGCAGGTGCGCGGGCGGGGTCGCGGGATCCTCCCGGCCGGCGACCAGCAGGGTCGGCACGGTGATCTCCGTGAGCCGGTCCCGCAGGTCGAACGCGGCGAGCGCGTCACAGCAGGCGGCGTAGGCCTGCGGGGCGGCGTCCCGGTGGTCCCGGACCAGGCGGGGCACGGTGAAGTCGCCGGCGAACCAGCGTGCCCCCGCGTCGTCCGCCAGTCCGGACAGCCCCTCCCGCCGCACCAGCGCGGCCCGCTCCTGCCAGGGCTTGGAACCGTTGAAGTGCGCCGACGAACAGATCACGGCGAGTGATGACAGCCGCTGCGGATGGTGCACCGCGAGATGCAGCCCCACGGCCCCGCCCAGCGACACACCCGCGTACGCGAACCGCTCGACGCCGAGCGAGTCGGCGAGCGCCAGCACCAGCCCGGCCAGGTCACCGACCGTCGCGCCGGCCTGGATGAGGCCCGCCGCCGAACCGCCGTGCCCGGGCAGGTCCCAGCGCACCACCCGGTGGGTGAGCGACAGTTCGGGTGCCACGTCGTCCCACAGGGCGTACGACGTGCCGAGCGAGGGGCCGAGCAACAGCGGGGGAGCGGAGGCGGGTCCTTCCGCATGGTGGTTCAGGAGTGTCAACGTCGCTCCAGAGCACGGTCGGTGAGGGCTCCGGCAGAGCCCGTGTAATGAGCCGGATCGAGATCCACCCCGGCCAACTCGGGTGCCTCGGACAGCGGTTGTCCTGCGGAGGCCAGCCGCGTGAGGAGCTCCTTGGCGCGGGCACGGCCCAGTACCGGGGCCAGCTCGGCGGACAGCCGTTCGGAGACGATCAACCCGTGGGTGAGGTCCAGGTGTGCACGCATGACCTCCGGTCTGACCCGTAGCCCCTGCGCCAGTTCGGCCGCGTCCCGCGCGGCCCCGCCGACCAGCCGCAGCAGATCCCGCAGCGGTTCCCACTCGGCGTGCCAGGCCCCGGCCGGGCGTTCGTCCTCCGCGGCCATCGCCCCGTACAGGGTCGCCGCGAGCTGGGGCGCCCGCCGCGCGGCGGAGGCGATCAGCGTGGACCGTACCGGGTTGGACTTGTGCGGCATGGCGGATGAACCCCCGCCGCTGCCCTCCGCGAGCTCGGCGATCTCGGTACGCGACAGGGTGAGCACGTCCACGGCGAGCTTGCCGAGCGCACCCGCCGTGAAGGCCAGACCGCCGGCGAGGTCGGCGACCGGCGTCCGCAGGGTGTGCCAGGGCAGGCCGGGTGCCCGCAGGCCGAGTTCCCTGGCGTACGCCTCCGGCAGCCCGGCCGGATCGCTCGCGCCGTACGCCCCGAAGGCCGCCAGCGTTCCTGCCGCGCCGCCGAGTTGGGCGGGCAGCGACTCCCGGACGGCCCGCACCCGGTCCCGCGCGTCCAGCACCAGCGACCGCCACCCGGCCGCCTTCAGCCCGAACGTGGTCGGTACCGCGTGCTGGGTGAGGGTCCGCCCCGGCATCGCCGTCTCGCGGTGCTCGGCGGCCAGCCGGGCCAGCGCCTGCTCGGTACGCCCGAGGTCGGCGAGCACCACGTCCAGGGTGCGTGCGGCGACCAGCATCGTCGCCGTGTCCATGATGTCCTGGCTGGTCGCGCCGCGGTGGACGTAGGAGCCGTACGCCTCACCCACGGCCTGCGTCAGCTCCGCGACCAGGGGGATGACGGGGTTGCCGCCCGCCCGGGCGCGCTCGGCGAGGGAGCGGACGTCGAAGGCGGCGGCACCGGCCGCCTCGGTCACCGCCGTCGCCGCCTCGGCCGGGGCGAACCCGGTCGCGGCCTGGGCGCGGGTCAGCGCGGCCTCCGCGTCGAGCAGGGCCCGCAGGTACGCCTCGTCGCCGGTGGCCGAGGAGGCCGCCGAGCCGGCCCAGCCGGGGGCGAGCAGACCGGTGTCACCGGGGTGCGCCGTCACGTGAACTCCAGGAAGACCGTCTCGCCTTCGCCCTGAAGGCGGATGTCGAAACGGTACGTGCCGTTCCCCTCCTCCGTCGCGATCAGCGTGTCGCGGCGGGCGTCCGCCAGCGAGGCAAGCAGCGGGTCGGCCGCGAGCACCGCCGCGTCGTCCGGCAGGTAGATGCGGGTGTACAGGTGCACGAGCAGCCCTCGGGCGAACACGCACACGCTGAGGTACGGGGCGTTGCGCCCCCGCGCACCGGGCCGCAGAGTGCGCGCGTACCAGTGGCCGTTCGCGTCGGTCTGGATGCGTCCCCAGCCCGTGAACTCCACGCCGTTGCGCCCGAGGAAACCCCCGGAGGCCGCGTCACGCCGCATCGAGCCGTCGGCCGTCGGCAGGTTGCCGTCGGGGTCCGGGCCCCACAGCTCGATCAGGGCGTCCGGCAGCGGGCTGCCCTCGCCGTCGGTGACGTGACCGTGCACGGTGACGGTGTCCGGATGCCCGAGGGGCGCGATGTCCTCGCCGCCGCGGAACGGCAGGGCGTGACCGTAGAACGGGCCGACGGTGTGCGACGGGGTGGGCAGCACACGGTCGGGCCGGCTGGTGTCGATCTTCGTCATGGCCGGTCAGCGCCCTTCTTCGATCCAGGTGGCCCGCGGGCCGTCCAGCACGATGTCCCAGTGGTAGCCCATCGAGAACTCCGGCACCGACAGGCTGTGGTCGTACGTCGCGACCAGCCGCTGCCGGGCCGCGTCGTCCGTCACGGACTGGATGATCGGGTCGTGGGGGAACAGCGGGTCGCCCGGGAAGTACATCTGCGTCACGAGCCGCTGGGTGAACGCCGTGCCGAAGAGCGAGAAGTGGATGTGCGCCGGCCGCCAGGCGTTGACGTGCTGGCGCCAGGGGTAGGGGCCCGGCTGGACGGTGGTGAAGCGGTAGTGGCCGTCGTCGTCGGTGAGGGTGCGGCCCACGCCGGTGAAGTTGGGGTCCAGTGGGGCGTCGTGCTGCTCGCGCTGGTGGGCGTAGCGGCCCGCCGAGTTGGCCTGCCAGATCTCCACGAGCTGGCCGCGCACGGGGCGGCCGTCACGGTCCAGCAGCCGTCCGGAGACGGTGATGCGCTCGCCGATCGGTTCGCCGTCGTGCTGCCGGGTGAGGTCGTTGTCGATCTCGGTGACGTCCCGTTCCCCGAAGGCGGGGGAGGACAGCTCCACCAGCTCGGGGTCCTTGCTGACGTCGATGGTGACCGGCGGCCGCTTGGGGTGCCGCAGCACCGAGGACCGGTACGGCGCGTAGTCGCGGCGCGGCTGGTGCTCGACGGGCCCTCCGCCGGCGAGCCGCTTCTCGTACGCGGCCCGCTCGGCCGCGATCTCCTGGTCGATGTCGTGCTGAGTGAGAGTCATGGGGGTCCCTGAAAGGTTCTTCCGGTTGTCGTCGACAGAGGGGGCGTGCCCCGGAGGGGAGCGGGGAACTGCGCGACCGGCCGCGCACGGCCCGCAGCCGCGCGCATCGCTCAGCGTTCCAGGACGAGGGCGAGCCCCTGCCCCACCCCGATACACAGCGTGGCCACACCCACACCACCGCCACGCCGGGCCAGCTGATGGGCCACCGTCCCGGCGAGCCGCGCCCCGGACGCCCCCAGCGGATGGCCCAGGGCGATCGCGCCGCCCTGCGGATTGAGGATCGCGGGATCGAACGCGGGCCACTCGGCCACACACCCCAGCACCTGCGCGGCGAACGCCTCGTTCAGCTCCAGCACGGACAGGTCGTCGAACCCTCTGCCCGCCTTGGCCAACGCCCGGTTGACCGCCTCCACGGGCGCGAGCCCGAAGTAGTTCGGGTCGGTGGCGGAGACGCCCGTCGCGCTGACGCGGGCCAGCGGCTCGCGGCCCGTCGCCCTCAGTCCCTCCTCGTCGACGAGCAGCAGCGCCGCCGCACCGTCGTTCAGCGGTGACGCGTTGCCCGCCGTCACCGTGCCGCCTTCCTGGCGGAAGGACGGCTTCAGCTTGGCCATCGCCGCCAGGGAGGCATCCGGCCGTACGCACTCGTCGGCGGCGAAGAGCACCGGCTCGCCCTTGCGCTGCGAAATCGCCACGGACGCCAGTTCGGCGTCGAACAGGCCCTCGGACTGCGCCCGCGCCGCCTTCTCATGGCTGCGCAGCGCGAACTCGTCCTGCTGTTCGCGGCCGATCCCGTGCTGGTCCGCGATGAGTTCGGCCGACTCGCCCAGCGGGATCGTCCACTGCGGTTCCATCCGCGGGTTGACCATCCGCCAGCCGAGCGTCGTCGAATACAGCTCGGTGTGCCCGGCCGGGAAGGGTCTGTCGCTCTTCGGCAGCACGTACGGCGCCCGGGTCATCGACTCGACGCCCCCGGCCAGTGCGATGGACGCGTCGCCGAGTGCGATGGCCCGGGCCGCCTGGATCACGGCCTCCAGGCCGGACGCGCACAACCGGTTGACCGTCACGCCGGGAACGGACGTGGGGAGGCCCGCGAGCAGCGCGGCCATCCGGCCCACGTTGCGGTTCTCCTCTCCGGCCCCGTTCGCGTTGCCGAAGTACACGTCCTCGATCCGGGCCGGATCCAACCGCGGTGTACGGGACAGGAGTTCGCGGACGGCATGCGCGGCCAGGTCGTCCGGGCGCACGCTCGAGAGGCCCCCGTTGTAGCGGCCGATCGGCGTGCGGACCGCGTCGACGATGTAGACGTCCTTCATTTCAGGCCCTCCGGCACGGTCAGTTCGGCGTCGGTCCGGGCGACGATCTCCGCGGCGGTGACCCCCGGCGCCGTCTCCACCAGTACGAGCCCGCCATCGGTGACGTCCAGGACGCCGAGGTCGGTGATGATCCGGTTCACGCACTCCTTGCCGGTCAGCGGCAGGGAGCACTCGGTGAGGATCTTCGGCGAGCCGTCCTTGGCGGTGTGCGTCATGACGACGACGACCGTACGGGCCCCGTGCACCAGGTCCATCGCCCCGCCGATGCCGGTGACCAGCTTGCCGGGGACGGCCCAGTTGGCCAGGTCGCCCCGCTCGGACACCTGCATGGCACCGAGCACCGCCACGTCGATGTGCCCGCCCCGGATCATCGAGAAGGACAGCGCCGAGTCGAAGAAGGAGGCGCCCGGCAGGACCGTCACCGTCTCCTTCCCGGCGTTGATCAGGTCCGGGTCGACGGCGTCCTCGGTGGGGTAGGGGCCGGTGCCCAGGATGCCGTTCTCCGATTCGAGGACGACCTCCACGCCCTCGGGGAGGAAGTTCGGGATGAGCGTGGGCAGGCCGATGCCGAGATTGACGTACTGGCCGTCCCGCAGCTCCCGCGCCGCCCGGGCCGCCATCTCCTCGCGTGTCCAGGCCATCAGGACCTCACCGTCCGCTGCTCGATCTTCTTGTCCGCCGCCTGCTCCGGGGTGAGCGCGAGCACCCGCTGCACGAAGATGCCGGGCAGGTGCACCGCGTCCGGATCGATCTCGCCGGGCTCCACCAGCTCCTCGACCTCGGCGATCGTGACCTTCCCGGCCATCGCCGCCAGGGGGTTGAAGTTCCGGGAGGACCTGTTGAAGACGAGGTTGCCGTGCCGGTCGCCGCACGCGGCCCTCACCAGGGCGAAGTCGGTGCGGATGCCCCGCTCCAGCACGTACTCGGTGCCGTCGAACTCCCGGACCTCCTTCGGCGGTGAGGCGAGCGCGACCCCGCCCCGGCCGTCGTAGCGCCAGGGCAGTCCGCCGTCGGCGACCTGCGTGCCGACACCGGCCGGGGTGTAGAAGGCGGGGATCCCGGCGCCGCCGGCCCGCAGCCGCTCGGCCAGCGTGCCCTGCGGGATGAGCTCGACCTCCAGCTCCCCGGCCAGGTACTGGCGCGCGAACTCCTTGTTGGCGCCGATGTAGGAACCCGTGACCCGGGCGATCCGGCCGGCGGCCAGCAGCACCGCCAGGCCCGACTCCATCGCCCCGCAGTTGTTGGACACCACCGCCAGCCCGGCCACGCCGCGCTCGTACAGCGCCTCGATCAGCACGTTCGGCACACCGCTCAGCCCGAAACCGCCCACCGCGAGCGACGCGCCGTCCGGCACGTCGGCCACCGCCTCCAGGGCCGTGGCGACCACCTTGTCCATCCGAGAAGCCCCATCTCGTCCAAGCGACCCGATCGAATTAATCAGGGCACTGAGTATTTCTGCGAGCTGCCTCTCACGCTGTCACCGCGAACGAAGGGACGTCAAGGCCTCAGCAGATAAGGCGATGAACCGCTGCGCGACCGGCAGACAGCGGTCCGTGCGGTGAGTATTGTTCAGTGCACCAACGAATCGAGCGAGGAGTGTCCATGGCGGCCGCGGACCTCACCACCCACCCCGGGCACCTGGCCCGGCGGCTCCAGCAGGCGCACTACCTGCTGTGGAACGCGATGGTCTCGGAGGAGATCACCTCCCCCCAGTACGCGGTCCTCAACACTCTCGTGGCCGAGCCCGGCCTGGACCAGCGCACGGTGGGGGAGCGGGTGGGACTCGACCGGTCCACCATCGCCGAGGTGATCAGCCGGCTGAGCCGGCGCGGCCTGCTCGACAAGGTGCGTGACCCCCAGGACGGCCGCCGCTCGCTGCTGCGCATCACCGACGAGGGGGTGCGCACGCACCGAAGGCTGACCGTGCGCACCGCCCGGATGAACCAGGTGTTACTCGCCCCGCTGACCGCCGACGAGCGGACGGTGTTCTTCGACCTCATTCGGCGGGTCGCCGACGCGGCCGAGGGGCTCCGCAATCCCGGGGAGCCCGTGGTGACGCCCCGCTGATGCGACAGTACGACCGGGTGGGGCCGGTCAGGGTGCCTCGGCGAACACCACCCACACCTGGCCCTCGGCGAAGTTCACCGGAGTGCCGTCGCCGGTGGTGAACGAGGTGCCGTCCGTGGCCTTCTCCCGCTTCCAGTCCACATCCCAGGCCCGCCCGTCGCGCAGCACCTGCGCCTTCCCCGAGCCGACCGTCTCGGTGTACGGCGTGTTGTTGCCGAGGAAGTCCCGGAAGGCCGACGCGCGCACCTTCACGTACTGCACGACGACCGTCCCGGTCGTCATCCGCTCGCCGTCGGCCGTCGTCGCGGGTGTGCCGTCCATGCCGACCAGCCAGCGGTCACGGGCGTCCGACCAGGTGAAGCTGAAGCTGGCCGCCGGGTAGCGCACGGTCCGGGACGCCGTGGCCATGCCGCCGGCGGGTGCCGCCCCGTAGTGGAAACCGGTGGTCAGGGCCGCCTCGCCCGGGGTCTCGGGCACGATGCGCCCGGGCGTCAGATAGAGGTTGTGCGGGGCGGGCCTGCCGGGGCCGCGGAAGTAGGCATCGGCGGCGTTGCCCGGCGTCTCCGCCTTCAGTGGCGCCTTGTCGATCAGCGGCAGCAGCTTCTTCTGGGCCCCGGAGAAGGCGAGCGTGGGCCGGTCGAACTGGCGCAGCAGCTCCAGATCCGACTCGCGAGCGCTGCGCACCGGCCCGATCGTCTTCGGCAGCCGGGTGGCGTACACCGCGATCAGCCGGCTCAGTCCGCCCTCGACCTGCTCCGCGTAGACCACGTCCGCGGCGTCGACGCCCGTGTGCGGGCGGGCCGCGGCGGCGTTGTCGATCTTGACGACGAGTGCGGAGGGGGACGTGCCGTACTTCGAGTCCTTCGGTGCTCCACGACCGTCGTCGCCCGGTCCGCTCCCGCCGGTGCATCCCGCCACCAGGGCGGTCGTCACCGTGGCGGTCAGCAGCGCCGCCGCCCTCGCGCGCCGTCCGCGCGCCCCTCGTCTCATGCTCACCGTCGCCACCGCGCCCCGTTGTCTTCGACGTGCCTTGATTGTGCGCTTATCTGAACATTGATGGCCATAGTCGATCGTTCCAGGCGGAGAGGTGTCTTCGCCGCGTCCGCCGATCGGCTCAAGGTTCAGCGCGGGGCGTCCGGGTACCCGGACGTCGCCGTACGACCGACGCGCACGCTGACGGAGGGAGCGCGAGGCGATGAGGGCAGTGACCTGGCAGGGCAAGCGGGACGTCCGGGTGGAGAACGTGCCCGATCCGACGATCCAGGAGCCGACGGACGCGATCATCCGCATCACCTCCACGGGGCTGTGCGGATCCGACCTGCACCTGTACGAAGTGCTCACCCCGTTCATGACCCCGGGCGACATCCTCGGTCATGAACCCATGGGCATCGTCGAGGAGGTCGGTGCGGGCGTCCCGGACCTCCAGGTGGGGGACAGGGTCGTGGTCCCGTTCCAGATCGCCTGCGGCAACTGCTGGATGTGCCTGACCGGCCTGCCCACCCAGTGCGAGACCACCCAGGTGCGGGGCGAGGGCATGGGTGCCGCCCTCTTCGGCTACACCCGCCTGTACGGCGCGGTGCCGGGCGCCCAGGCCGAGTACCTGCGCGTCCCGCAGGCGCAGTTCGGCCCGATCAAGGTCCCCGAGGGCCCGGCCGACGACCGTTTCCTCTACCTCTCCGACGTCCTGCCCACCGCCTGGCAGGCGGTCGCCTACGCCGACATCCCGAAGGGCGGCAGCGTCGCCGTGCTCGGTCTCGGCCCCATCGGCGACATGGCCTGCCGCGTCGCCCGGGTCCAGGGCGCGGACCAGGTGTTCGGCGTGGACCTGGTCCCGGACCGGTTGCGCCGGGCCAAGGCACGCGGTGTGGAGACCTTCGACCTGAGGTCCTTCGACGACGAGAAGGAACTCGTCGAAGCGATCCGCGACCGGACCGGCGGCCGCGGCCCCGACGCCGTGATCGACGCGGTCGGCACCGAGGCGCACGGCAGCGCCGCCGCACGCATGGTGCAGAACGCCGCGGCGATCCTCCCCCGCAAGCTGGGCGGCCCGATCGCCGAGCGCTTCAGCGTCGACCGTCTCGCCGCGCTCCACACCGCGATCGAACTGGTGCGCCGCGGCGGCACCATCTCGCTGTCCGGCGTCTACGGCGGCATGGCGGATCCGCTGCCGCTGCTCACCCTGTTCGACAAGCAGATCCAGATGCGGATGGGCCAGGCCAACGTCCGCCGCTGGACCGACGACATCATCCCCTACCTGACCGACGAGGATCCTCTCGGCGTGGACGACTTCGCCACCCACCGGGTGCCGCTGTCGGAGGCCCCCCACGCGTACGAGATGTTCCAGCGCAAGCAGGACGGCGCGGTGAAGGTCGTCATGCAACCGTGAGGCGCCCGGGTCCTCGGCGCCGCTAGGTGCCCAGGATCTGCGCGAGGTCGTAGCGGACCGGCTCCTCCAGCTGCGCGTAGGTGCAGCTCTCGGGAGTCCGGTCCGGGCGCCACCGGCGGAAACGGGCCGTGTGCCGGAAGCGCTGCCCGTTCTCCATGTGGTCGTACGCGACCTCGGCCACCCGGTCCGGCCGGAGCGGCACCCATGACAGGTCCTTCCGTCCCGACCAGCGACTCGGTGCCCCGGGCAGCCGGGACTTCTCGTGGGCGGTCTCGTCCGCCCAGGCCGCCCACGGGTGCCCCGTCACGTCGTCCAGGCGCAGCGGCTCCAGCTCCTCCACGAGTTCGGCGCGCCGTTTCATCGTGAAGGCGGCTGACACTCCCACGTGCTGGAGGGTGCCCCGCTCGTCGTACAGGCCGAGCAGCAGCGACCCCACGACGGGGCCGCTCTTGTGCAGGCGGTACCCGGCGACCACGACGTCCGCCGTCCGCTCGTGCTTGACCTTGAACATGGCGCGCTCGTCCGGCCGGTAGCGCACGGCCGGCGGCTTGGCGACGACACCGTCGAGACCGGCCCCCTCGTACTCCTCGAACCACTGCCGCGCCACCTCGATGTCGGTGGTCGCCGGTGCCAGGTGAACCGGTGACCGCACCCCGGACAGCGCTTCGGTCAGCCGCTCCCGCCGCTCGGTCAGCGGCGCGTCCATCAGCGACGCGTCGCCCAGTGCGAGCAGATCGAACACGACCAGCGAGGCCGGCGTCCGCTCCGCCAGCGTCCGCACCCGGGAGTCCGCCGGGTGGATCCGCTCCGTTAGCGCGTCGAAGTCCAGGTGCCCCTCGCGCGCGATCACGATCTCCCCGTCCACCACGCACCGCTCGGGCAGCCTCTCCCGCACGGCCGTCACCAGCTCGGGAAAGTACCTGGTCAAGGGTTTCCCGGTACGGCTGCCCAGCTCGACCTCGTCCCCGTCGCGGAACACGATCGCCCGGAAGCCGTCCCACTTCGCCTCGTACTGCATGCCCTCGGGGATCGCCGCCACCGACTTGGCGAGCATCGGCAGGACAGGGGGCATCACCGGCAGATCCATGGGTCGATTCTGCTCTGGTGCACCCCGGTCCGCCCGATATGCGAGGTGTGAGGGCTACGCCTACCGTGTCCAGCATGGGTGACGCGGTGGAACTGGAGGTGGGCGGCCGGACCGTTCGGCTGTCCAGCCCGGACAAGATGTTCTTCCCGGAGCGCGGCTTCACCAAGCTGGACCTCGCCCGCTACTACATCGCCGTCGGCCCCGGCATCCTGCGCGCCCTGCGCGACCGGCCGACCACCCTGGAGCGCTATCCCGAGGGTGTGGGCGGCGAGAACTTCTTCCAGAAGCGGGCGCCGAAGAACATGCCCGACTGGATCCCGACCGCCCACATCACCTTCCCCAGCGGCCGCAGCGCCGACGAGATGTGCCCCACCGAGGCCGGAGCGGTGGTGTGGGCCGCCCAGTTCGGCACCCTCACCTTCCACCCCTGGCCGGTACGCCGCGACGACGTCGACCACCCGGACGAGCTCCGCATCGACCTCGACCCGCAGCCCGGCACCGACTACGACGACGCCGCCCGCGCCGCCCACGAACTGCGGGCGGTGCTCGACGAGTTCGGCGGCCTGCGGGGCTTCCCCAAGACCTCGGGGGGCCGGGGCCTGCACGTCTTCGTGCCCATCGAGCCGCGCTGGACCTTCACCCAGGTGCGGCGCGCCGCCATCGCCGTCGGCCGGGAGATGGAACGGCGGATGCCCGAGCACGTGACCATCAAATGGTGGAAGGAGGAGCGGGGCGAGCGCATCTTCCTGGACTACAACCAGACGGCACGCGACCGCACGATCGCCTCCGCCTACTCGGTCCGTCCCCGCCCGCACGCTCCCGTCTCCGCCCCCCTGCGCTGGGAGGAGGTCGGGGTCGCGCACCCCCAGGACTTCGACCTCGCGACGATGCCCGCGCGCTTCGCCGAACTCGGCGACGTGCACGCGGACATGGACGACAAGCGCTACTCCCTTGAGGCCCTGCTCGACCTCGCCCGCCGCGACGAACACGACCACGGACTGGGCGACCTGCCGTACCCGCCCGAGTATCCGAAGATGCCGGGAGAGCCCAGGCGGGTACAGCCGAGCAGGGCCCGCAAGGAGAAGGAACCTCCTACAGCTCCTTGATGCGGATGTCGCGGTACGAGACCACGTCGGTCGTGCCGTGCACCTGGAGACCGATGTAGCCGGAGGCGAACCGCCGCCCGTCCGTGCCCGGGTCGTCCGAGCGCGGCGGGCTGAACTCCTGGCCCCCGGTGTTGTCGAACTCGTTGATCAGCACGCCGTTGCGGAACACCGAGTAGTGCTGGCCCTGCACCCGGATCTCGTAGTCGTTCCAGGTGCCCTTCTGCGTGACACCGGCACCGGCGAGGCCGACGCGGTCGAACCCGTAGACCGAGCCCGTCTTGTACATGTCGCCGTCGGGCCGGTCGAGCACCTGCACCTCGTGCCCGTACTTGATGGCGACCCACTCGGGGCGGGACTCCTCAGGGTGGTCGTGGACCCACGGGAAGCGCACGAACACACCGGAGTTGGCGTTGCCGGTGCCCGGGGCGTCGTCACGCCACTGGAGCTTCAGCGAGAAGTCGCCGTACGTGCGCTGCGGGAACCACAGCATGCCCATGCCCGGTGTGGTCGTGCTGGAGGTGATCGACCCGTCGGGATTCAGCCCGAACGAACCGCCGCCCACCTGCTGCCACTTGGCCAGGGACGCCGCCGTGCCGTCGAAGAGCGCCCGGTAGCCCTCGGTCTGTCCAGGCTTGCCGATGCCCGACTGCCGGGCGGCCTTGCGGATCGCCTTGGACTCCCGCTCGTCGATCACCCCGTCCTTCAGAAGCGCGTCCAGCACGGAGTTCACATGCTTGAGGAACAGCGCCTGGGACGTCCACTCCTTCTCGTCCTCGATCAGCTCGCCGATCCGGCACCGGTTGTCCGTGACCCGGTTGCGCACGCCCGAGTCGACCGTGCCGACGATCACCGTCAGCCGCTCGTCGTACTCCGGGCAGTCCGGCGCCGGGACCTGCCCGGAGACGACCGTGAAGGTCACCGTGCGGGCCGCGGCGGTGTTGCCGGCCTTGTCCGTCGCACGGTAGGCCACGGTGTGCGCGCCCGCCCGGTCGACCACCACCGGCACCGAGTACGTCAGGTACGGGCCGCCGTCGAGCGAGTACTCGATCCGCTCGACGCCCGAGCCGTGCGCGTCCGTCGCTGTGACGGTCACCCGGGCGCTGTTGACGTACGCGCCGCTCGCGTTCCTCGTGCCCTCCACGGTCACGCCCGTCACCGGCGGGGTGGTGTCCTGCGGCGGCGCCGCGACGACCGTGAACGTCACGCTCTTCTCCGCCGCCACGTTGCCCGCCTTGTCGGTGGCCCGGTAGCGCACGGTGTGCTCACCCACCTGGTGGATCATCACCGGCCCGGGATACGGCTGCCAGGCGCCCGACCCGACGGCGTACTCGATCGTGTTGACCCCGGAGCCGGTGTCCGAGACGGAGACGGTGACGGTCGCCATGTCGATGTACGCCCCGCCGGCGTCGCGCTCACCGCTCACCGTCGCCGAGGTCTCCGGCGCGGTGGTGTCGTCCGACTGGGGAGCGACGACCGTGAACGTGGCTCTCTTCTCGGCGGAGACGTTCCCCGCCTTGTCGAACGCGCGGTAGCGGACCGTGTGGCTGCCGACCTGGTCGACGACGACCGGCGCCGTGTACGGCTGCCAGGCACCCGCGTCGCCGATCGCGTACTCGATCCGCTCGACGCCGGAGCCGCCCTCGTCGGTGGCGTGCAGGGCCACGCTCGCCGAGCCGACGTACTCACCCTGCGCGTTCTGCGTGCCGCTCACGTGCGCCGACGCCTCGGGCGCCGTCGTGTCCTCGCCGGTGCCCTCGGTCACGGTGAGGATGCCCTGCATCTGGCCGTGGCCGGGGATCGTGCAGTGGTAGAAGTACCGGCCGGGCGTGAGCGTCACCTGGGCGGTGTGCTTGCCGCCCTGGGCGTCGTTCGGGTTGGCCAGGATGTTGAGCTGCACGTCGCTGTTGAACTCGGGGTCGCTGGTCACGAACGTCAGCGTGTGCGGCATGCCTGTCGTGTTGCCGGTGGCCGCGCTGTTCTCGAAGACGATCGTGGCGGTACCGGCGACCGCGGTCTTCGGTGCCGAGAGGTACTTGTCGATGTCGTTGCCCGCCGTCCAGGTGAGCACCTGGTCGGCGGCCGCCTCGGTCTCTGGCTGCCCCGCGGCGGGCAGCGCCTGCACACCGAGCATCATCAGCAGGGCGGCCAGCAGGGCGGCCCAGACTCTTCGTCGCCGGATCACTCGGTCCCCCTCGCCAGCCGGCCGGCGGCCGGGGTGGGCCCGCCGCCCTTGTAGGTGACCCGCCACAGCGCAGACTTGGAGTCGGAGGTGAAGAAGCCGCGCCCGTAGTCGAGGACGTACAGCGCACCGTCCGGACCGAACTTCCAGTCCATCAGGTTCTTGATGCCGTCGTTGCCGACCGGAACGATCTTCTTCAGCGACTCCGCGTGCACCGGCAGACCGCCGTCTCCTTGCGTCTTCGGGTCCATGAGCACCGCGTTGCGCGGCTGGTCGGCGTCGTAGAAGTCACCGACGAACCACTTGCCGTCCCAGTACGCGGGCCACTTCACGGCACTGTCGGCCGCGACTCTGTCGTACCGGTAGACCGGCCCGTTCATCGCGGCTTGCCCGCCGCCCTTCAGCCAGGGCAGCCGGTACGTGGCCTCCGCCGGCTTGTACGACGGGACACCGTTCGCGTCGCGCGGATAGTCCGGCGCTCCGCCCGACGGCGAGTACCAGATGTTGTTGCCGGTCACCGGCGGCAGGTTGACCAGCCCGTCGTTGTTCGGCGACTCGTTCTTCGGGTGGTCGCAGTCGTACCAGCCCAGCGGCTTGGACGGGTCCGGCAGACCGCGGTCGCGGTAGGGCTGCTTGTTGCCCATGCAGTACGGCCAGCCCCGGTTGCCCGCCTTGGTGATGGCGGCGAACGTGTCGTACTTCGCCGGACCCCAGGTCGCCGAGGGCGCGCTCGCGTCCGGTCCGACCCAGCCCGCGTAGAGCACGTCGGTCGACGGGTCGACGGAGATGCGCGCCGGGTTGCGGACGCCCATCACATAGATCTCACCGCGCGTCTTGCCGCCGCCCTCGTCGGGTTCCTTGCCGGTGAAGAGGTTGCCCTCCGGGAGGGTGTACGTCCCGTCAGGCTCCGGGTGGATGCGCAGGATCTTGCCGTTGAGGTTGTTGGTGTTGCCGGCGGTGCGGCGTGCGTCCGCGAAGGAGACGCCCTTGTAGTTCGGCTCCGGGTTGTTGCCCGAGTAACCGGAGCTGAAGCCGCTGGAGTTGTTGTCACCGGTGGCGATGTACAGGTTGCCCTTGGAGTCCCAGGCCATCCCGCCGCCCGCGTGGCAGCAACTGTGGATCTGCACCGGCCACTTCAGCAACACCTTCTCACTGGAGAGGTCCAGCCTGTTCGTGGCCCGGTCGAGCGTGAACCGGGAGACCCGCCGCTCCGCCATCCGCGTCTCGCGGTTGATCCGCTCGTGCGGCGTGTAGTGCAGGTACACCCAGCCGTTCTGCGCGAACCCGGGGTCCAGCTCGATGCCGAGCAGCCCCTCCTCGACCTTGACCAGCTCGTCGCCGCCGCCCTTGTTGCCGAAGACGGTGAGTGCCCCGGCCAGGGTGACCTGCTTGGTCTTCGGGTCGTAGACGTGGATCTCGCCCTTGCCCTTGCCGATGTCGGGGTTGTTCCAGTCGGTGATCACGGGCTGCGAGGAGTCCGCGCCGCCCCGGCCGATGTAGAACACCCGGCCGTCGGGCGCGGTGACCATCCCGTGCGGCTCGCCGATCTGGTCGTTCTGCCCCGGCTGGTTGGGCTTGGTCAGCCGCTCCGCCGCGTAGTTGGCGTTGATGGCCGCCTTGCAGTCGGCCTGCTCCAGCCGGGTCGTCCACATCAGGGCACCGCGCAGATGGTCGCGGAAGTCGGTCTCGTCGTACGACGACACCGTCCCGCCCATGCCCGTGTAGAAGGAGCGGCCGCCGTCGTAGTCACGGCACCAGCTCACCGGATGGTCCCAGCCGTTGGAGCCCGTGCCCGGCTGGTACGTCGACTCGCGGACCCGGGCCACCGTGTGCACGTCCCCGGAGGGGTTCTTCACCCAGTTCAGCCACCGGTCCGGGCGTTTCCACTGCAGCGGCAGGCTCTTGGTGGCGGGATGCCTGCGGTCGCCGACCTCCACCGTCGCCCGCTGGACGGCCGTCGTGCCCGGCGCGGCCGGACGTGCGCCCACCAGTCCGGTGAACCAGTCCGAGTACGGCTCCGCGCGCGCCGCGTCATGGATGCCGACGAACCCGCCGCCGGCCTCCATATAGGCCTCCAGGCCCGCCTCCTGCTCCGCGTCGAGGACATCGCCCCCGCCGGTCAGGAAGACGATCGCGTTGAAGCGGCCGAGCCGCGTCTCGTCGGTGAAGACCGAGGCGTCGTCGGTGGCCTGCACCTTGAAGCGGCGGTTCGCCGGGCCCGTGAGACCGATGTCCTCGATGGCCTCGATCCCCGCGTTCACCACCGGTGACTCCTCCCCGGCCGCCGCGGAACCGTGGAAGATCAGCACCCGTACGTTCGCGCCGCCCGGCGGCGACTTGATCGACATCGTTGTCAGCGGGGGTTCGGGGAACGGGCGCGCGTTCGCGGCGGGGCCCGACAGCAGCCCGGCGGTCACGACCCCGGCGGCCACGGACGCCGCCCACACCCGTCTTCTCGTGCTCAACCCTCGTAAGTGCATGGGCACCTCCTCGGTCACAGCAACACCGCCAAGGAAGCTAAACCCCTTTGCGTGTCTCGCCAATACCTATGACCGGAATGACGCCACCTTTGTCTTGAGTGTGGATAAACGGGAGCGCGGCCGGTACCGTCTCACAGGTTCATCACAGGTACGCCTCCGTAAATGCCTTACCAAGGTGGGGAGTTCCGCATGGACAGACGCAGCTTCAACCGGCGGGTCCTGCTGGGCGGCGCGGCCGTCGCGACGTCGTTGTCCGTGGCATCGGAGGCCGTGAGCGCCGCCGGACCGGCGAAGACGGCGCCCGCCGGGGGCGAGGTGAGGCGCATCAAGCTGTACGCCGAGAAGCTGCCCGACGGGCAGATGGGCTACGGCCTGGAGAAGGGCAGGGCGAGCATCCCGGGCCCGCTGATCGAACTCAACGAAGGCGACACGCTGCACGTCGAGTTCGAGAACACCATGGACGTGGCGGTCAGCCTGCACGTGCACGGCCTCGACTACGAGATCACCAGCGACGGCACGAAACTGAACCGCAGTCATGTCGAGCCGGGCGGCACCCGCACCTACACCTGGCGCACCCACGCCCCGGGCCGCCGCAAGGACGGCACCTGGCGCTCGGGCAGCGCGGGCTTCTGGCACTATCACGACCACGTCGTCGGCACCGAGCACGGCACGGTGGGGCTGCAGAAAGGCCTGTTCGGCCCCGTCATCGTCCGCCGCAAGGGCGACGTCCTGCCCGACCGGACCCACACGGTCGTCTTCAACGACATGCGGATCAACAACAAGCCGCCGCACTCGGGGCCGAACTTCGAGGCCACGGTGGGCGACCGCGTCGAGTTCGTCGTGATCACGCACGGCGAGTTCTACCACACGTTCCACATGCACGGTCACCGCTGGGCGGACAACCGCACCGGCCTGCTGACCGGCCCCGAGGACCCCAGCCAGGTCATCGACAACAAGATCACGGGTCCTGCCGACTCCTTCGGCTTCCAGGTGATCGCGGGGGAGGGGGTCGGCGCCGGCGCCTGGATGTACCACTGCCACGTGCAGAGCCACTCCGACATGGGAATGGTGGGACTGTTCCTGGTGAAGAAGCCGGACGGGACCATCCCGGGGTACGACCCGCACGAGCACGGGGAGGAACCGGCGGGTCACGAACACGGGGAGGAACCGGCGGGCGGCGGTCACGAGCACTGAGGGGCGCTCCCCGGCACGCGAGAGCGCTCTCACCACGCTGCGAACCGGGGCTATCCTGAGCGGCAGCCGCAGGTGAGGAGCCCCGAAGTGACCGACACAGCGCCGCGTCCCACGCTGGAGGCCGTGGCCGCCCGGGCCGGGGTCTCGCGGGCCACCGTCTCCCGTGTGGTCAACGGCGGGGACGGCGTGCGCGACGTCCTGGTGGAGCGGGTCCGAAAGGCCGTGGAGGAACTGGGGTACGTGCCCAACCAGGCCGCCCGCTCCCTGGTGACCCGACGGCACGACGCGGTCGCGGTCGTCGTCGCCGAACCGGAGACCCGGGTCTTCGCCGACCCGTTCTTCGCCCTCCAGCTGCGGGGTATCAGCAAGGAGCTCACCGCCCACGACAACCAGCTCGTGCTGCTGCTCACGGAGGGCCGGGACGACCACGCGCGGGTCGGCCGATACCTCGCCGGCGGGCACGTCGACGGCGCCCTCGTCTTCTCCCTGCACCTCGACGACCCGCTGCCGGAACTGACGCAGCGGGCCGGTGTCCCCACGGTCTTCGGCGGCCGGCCCGGCTGGAGCGGCGACCGGCGTGACGTCGTCTACGTCGACAGCGACAACCGCGGCGGCGCCCGTGACGCTGTCCGTCACCTCGCCGGTCTCGGCCGCACCCGCATCGCGCACATCACCGGCGCCCTCGACCAGACCTCCGCCGCGGACCGCCTCGACGGCTACCGGGACGTCATGGTGGACGCCGACCCACGGCTGATCGCCGAGTCCGACTTCACCCCGGCCGGCGGCGAACGGGCGATGCGCGAGCTGCTCGACCGGTGCCCGGACGTGGACGCGGTGTTCGCCGCCAACGACCTCATGGCCTCCGGCGCGCTGCGCGTCCTGCGCGCAGCGGGCCGCCGCGTCCCCGACGACGTGGCCGTGATCGGCTTCGACGACATGCGGCCTGTCGCCGAACAGACCGACCCGCCGCTGACGACGGTGCGTCAGGACATCGAGGAGATGGGCCGTCTGATGGCCCGCCTGCTGCTGCGCGGCCTCGACCGGGACGCCCCGCGGGAGGGCGTCGGGGTGTCCCCGTCCAGCGTCGTATTGCCGACGACGCTGGTGCGACGCGGATCGGCCTAGGACCCGTCGTGAAAGTGGCGCCTGCCGCGCGGCGCCCGGGACGCCCCTGACGGTGTGCGCCGGCCGGCCTCAGCCCTGCCGCGGTGCGCTGTGGATCACCGCGAAGCGGGCGCCGTAGGGGTCGGCGAGTTTGGCGAGGCGGCCGACGGAGGGCACGTCGGTGGCCGGGAGGCGGACCGTGCCGCCCAGCTCCGCGGCCCTGGCGAGCGTGGCATCCGTGTCGGCGACCTCGAAGTACGGCAGCCAGTGCGCCTCGTCCTCCGCCGGGTCGTCGGCCAGGGGCACGACCCCGCCGAACATGGCGTCCTCGCTCTGCCCGGCGGGGTTGAACGTGGTGTACGCACCGCCGGCGAAGTCGGCGCCGAAGGTCTCCAGACCCAGCACGGAGTGGTAGAAGGCCGCCGCGGCCGGGACGTCCGCCGTGTACAGCTCGACCCAGCACAGCGAGCCGTGCTCCTGGACGACCTCAAGACCCTTGTTGCGGCCCGGCTGCCACAGGCCGAAGGTCACCCCGGCCCGGTCGGCGAGGATCGCCATCCGGCCCAGGTCCTGGACGTCCATCGGCTGCACCGTCACCGCACCGCGCGCCTGCTCGGCCGCCCGCGCCGTGGCGTCCGCGTCCGGCGACTGGAAGTACACCGTCCAGGAGGGCGGGCCCTGCTCCGGCGTGGTCTGCATGCCTCCGGCGACTGTCCTGCCGCCGAGCTGGAACAGGCCGTACCCTCCGACCTCCGGGCCGCCCGGCTGGAACCGCCAGCCGAACAGTGCTCCGTAGAAGGCGGCGGCGCCGTCGATGTCGGGGGTGCCGACATCGATCCAGTTCGGCGCACCGGTGACGTACCGGGTGGTGAGCATCGTCGCCCTCCTCGCACAGGGGCCCGTCGTCTGCACTGCCGAGTCTGGCACCGCCCGGTGACGAACGCCGCCGGAGCGCCGCCGGAACGCGTTGCGGAGGTCTCCGCGCGCCGCCGTGCGCCGTCCTGTCCGGCGGGCGATCATCGAGCGGCCGGGAGGTCCGTGAACGCGGTGTTGATCCCGCGTTGATCGAATGTTTTTCGCCGCCCGCGACGCTCTCGGTCATGCACATCGACACCATCACCTCGCCCGAACTCGAATGGCAGCAAGAGGCGTTGTGCGCGCAGACGGGGGCGGACTTCTTCTTCCCCGAGCCGGGCAGTTCGGTGCGGGAGGCGAAGCGGATCTGCGGTATGTGCCCGATCCGCGCGGCCTGCCTGGCGTACGCGCTGGACAACGACGAGCGCTTCGGCGTCTGGGGCGGTCTCTCGGAGAAGGAACGGCTTCAGTTGCGGCGGGTTCCGCGGTAGCCGCAGCCACGGGCCGGGGACGACGCGCCGGCCCTGCTGAGCGGACCGGCGCCGCCGCGGGCTCCTGTGCCGCCCGCCGCCGATACGGCAGCGGGCCCCGGCCGCTCGTGGCGGCCGGGGCCCGGTTTTCGTGTGCGGGCGGGCGTCAGGCGCCGGCCCGGGCCGCCATGCGGGCCTTGCGGGCCGCCAGCTTCTCGTCGAACTTCGACGCCTCGGCGTCCAGACCGCCCATGAACAGACCGAGTTCCTCCTGCGCCTTGCGGCCCTCGGGGCCCAGGCCGTCGATCTCCATGATCTTCAGGAAGCGCAGGACCGGCTGGAGCACGTCGTCGTGGTGGATGCGCATGTTGTAGATCTCGCCGATCGCCATCTGCGCGGCGGCCCGCTCGAAGCCGGGCATGCCGTGGCCGGGCATCCGGAAGTTCACGATGACGTCGCGCACCGCCATCATCGTCAGGTCGGGCGCCAGCTCGAAGGCCGCCTTCAGCAGGTTCCGGTAGAAGACCATGTGCAGGTTCTCGTCGGTGGCGATGCGCGCCAGCATGCGGTCGCAGACCGGGTCCCCGGACTGGTGGCCGGTGTTGCGGTGCGAGACGCGGGTCGCGAGCTCCTGGAAGGCCACGTAGGCGACCGAGTGCAGCATCGAGTGCCGGTTGTCCGACTCGAAGCCCTCACTCATGTGGGACATCCGGAACTCCTCCAGCTTGTCCGGGTCCACCGCGCGCGAGGTGAGCAGGTAGTCGCGCATCACGATGCCGTGCCGGCCCTCCTCCGCGGTCCAGCGGTGCACCCAGGTGCCCCAGGCACCGTCGCGGCCGAACAGCGAGGCGATCTCGTGGTGGTAGCTGGGCAGGTTGTCCTCGGTCAGAAGGTTGACGACGAGCGCGATGCGGCCGATCTCGGTGACCTTGGACTGCTCCTTCTCCCAGGCCTGGCCGTCCTCGAAGAGGCCGGGGAAGTTGCGACCGTCGGTCCACGGCACGTACTCGTGCGGCATCCAGTCCTTGGCGACCTTCAGATGCCGGTTGAGTTCCTTCTCGACCACTTCCTCCAGGGCGTACAGCAGCTGAGCGTCGGTCCAGGCGCCGGCCGGGCTGCCGAGGTGGGGAGTGGTGATCGTCATGGACTCTCCAGGGGACAAGCGTACGAGCGGTGAGCAGTAAACCTACGGCATCGTAGGCTACGTCTCCGTAGGTTACGAAGCCGTAGGTTAAGGGTCCTGTAAAGGCCGCTGAGCAGCGGGATCGCCCTGGAGCGCGTCCGTCCGCCGGACCTGCAGGTCGGGGGCCTCAAGGGGAGGGATACGGTCCGCTCAGACGTACAGGTCCCGCAGCCGCACCGAGAGGCACGTCACACATCCCTCGAGCTTCTCGAACTCGCTGATGTCCACGACGACCGGTTCGTACCCGAGGTCGGCGAACAGCTCGGCGGTCTTCGGCGCGCTCGCCGCCATCAGCAGCTTGTCACCGCCGAGCAGCACCACGTGCGACCCGGCCTCCTCCGGGACCGGCAGGAAGCGCCCGAACAGCGACGGCGTGTCCATCTTCGGGATGTGTCCGATGACCGTGCCGTCCGGCAGCGCCGTGACCGCCGACTTCAGATGCAGCACCTTGCTCACCGGCACCGAGACGACCCGCGCGCCGAGTGGCTCGAACGCGGCGCGCAGCTGCCGGACGCCGGCGGCGTTGGTGCGGCCGCCCCGGCCCACGTAGACCGTGTCGCCGATCTTCAGGACGTCCCCGCCCTCCAGGGTGCCCGGCTCCCAGATCCAGTTCACCGAGCAGCCGAGACCGGCCACGGCCTCCTCCACCCCGGCGGTCTCCTCCCGCCGGGAGTCGGCGCCGGGGCGCGCGATCAGGGCCACGTTCTTGTACATCACGACCGTGTCCTCGACGAACACCGAGTCCGGGCAGTCGTCGACCGGGTCCACCTCGATGATTTCCCAGCCGTGCGTGCGCAGGGCCTCGACATACGCCGACCACTGCTCGGCGGCGAGGCCGGCGTCGACCTGCTCCCGCTCGATGTGCGTCACCAGCCCCTCGGCGAGGCGCGGGCTGGGGCGGCGGACGAGGGCCTTCTTGCTGGGCACGAGTGTGACTCCGTATCGGATGGGACGTGTCGGGACCGCACCGGCGGAGCCCCCGGGAGCGACCGGAGCCCATCGGGGCGTCGGCCGACCATCATGCAGGGCGAACGGGGGAGAGGACAGCCCCGGGGAGGTCCGGAGCGGACGGAGGGACCGACCCGCCGCCCTCCGGGTACCCACCACCCGCCGACAACTCACCCCACGGCCACGGCACCGCCCGCGTACGTCGACGGCACCGCCCGCGTGCGCCCACTCAGCTCACGGGCCCTGCCCCCCCGCCGCCGACACGCGCCCGATGCCGTCGCCGGAGGTGAGGGCGGTGCGCCGGCCACGGGAACCCGCCCGGCCCCGCGGGACCATCCCGGCGCCCTCGGCCGTGCTCGTCGGCTCAGCCCACGGACCCGCCTGCCCCCGGCCCCGCCCGGACCCGCCCGCCGTCACCGCCCCCACGTCACAGGTCCGGCGGCAAGGCGCCTGACCGCGCACACCGTCTCACCCCACCGGCCCCGACCTCGGCGCGCAGCCGGCTCACGGGCGGTGCCGCACCGCCCGCCGCAGGTGCTCGGCCGTGAACGACCCCTCCGCCTCCAGCAGTCGGCCCGGCGTCCCCTCGAAGACGATCTCGCCGCCGTCCCGGCCACCGTCCGGGCCGAGGTCGATGACCCAGTCGGCCCGGGCGACCACGTCCAGGTTGTGCTCGACCACGACGACCGTGTTGCCCGCGTCGACCAGCCGGTCCAGGAGGGCGACGAGGCCCTCCACGTCCGCCATGTGCAGGCCGGTCGTCGGTTCGTCGAGGACGTAGACCGCGCCCGTCCGGTGCAGTCGTGTGGCCAGCTTGATCCGCTGCCTCTCGCCGCCGGAGAGGGTGGAGAGGGGCTGCCCCAGCGTCAGGTACGTGAGTCCGACGTCCCGCAGGGCGCTCAGCCGGCGCCGTACGCCCGGGTCGTCGAAGAAGTCGAGCGCCTGCTCGGCGGTCATCTCCAGGACGTCCGCGACGGAGCTGCCCCGCACGGTCAGCCGCAGCACCTCCTCCTTGAAGCGCCGCCCCTCGCAGGCGTGGCAGGTCGTCGTCACCGGGTCCATGAAGGCCAGGTCGGTGTAGAGGAGGCCCCGGCCCTCGCAGGTGCCGCAGGCCCCGCCGGAGTTGAAACTGAACAGGCCCGCCTCGGTCCCCGTCTCGCGGGCGAAGATCTTGCGGACCGTGTCCATGATCCCCAGATAGGTCGCCGGGGTGGAACGGCCCGAGACGCCGATCGACGACTGGTCGACGACCACGGCCTCGTCGTGCGCCGCGGCGAACTCCCCGGCCAGGGTGCTCTTGCCGGACCCGGCGACCCCGGTCACCGCCGTGAGCACACCGATCGGGAACCGTACGGTCACGTCCCGCAGGTTGTGCCGGCGGGCGCCTTTCACCCACAACTCCCCGGCGGCCTCGCGCACTTCGTCCTTGACCGCCGTACGGCGGCGCAGACACCGTCCGGTGAGCGTGCGGGACGACGCCAGCTCCCGTGGCGTCCCCTCGAACACCACCGTGCCGCCGCCCGCCCCGGCTCCGGGACCCATGTCGACGACGTGATCGGCCAGCGCGATCACGTCCGGGTCGTGCTCGACCACCAGCACGGTGTTGCCCTTGTCGCGCAGCCGCAGCAGCAGGTCGCCGAGGCGGCCCACGTCGCGCGGGTGCAGTCCGACGCTCGGCTCGTCGAAGATGTACGTCATCCCGGTCAGGCTGGAGCCCAGGTGCCGCACCGTCTTCAGACGCTGCCCCTCCCCGCCGCTCAGCGTGGCCGTCTCCCGGTCCAGACTGAGGTAGCCGAGACCGATCGCCTCGATGCGCTCCAGCGCCGTGACGGCGGCCGAGGCGATCGGCCCGGCCACCGGGTCGTCGATCTCCTTCAGCACCGCGATCAAATCCGTGACCTGCATGCGGGTGCAGTCGGCGATCGACCGGCCGCTGACGCGGGTCGCGAGCGCCGCCGCGTTCAGCCGGGCTCCTCCGCAGCCCGGGCAGGTGCCCTCCACCAGGTACGCGCTCACCAGGTCCCGGGTCTTCTGGCTCATGGCCGACAGGTCCCGCTTCAGATACAGCCGCTCGAAGCGGACGGCCAGCCCCTCGTACTCGGTGGTCCAGGTGCCGCCGGTGCCGTTGACGGTGACCTTGCTGCCCGGCCGCCCGCGCATCAGGAACTCCCGCTCGGCGGCCGTGAACCGCCCGACCGGCTTGTGCGGGTCCAGGTCGGTGCTGTTGGTGTACGCCTGCCCCTGCCAGGTCCCTGCGGCGAACGGCGGGAAGCGGACCGCCCCGTCGGCGAGGGAGCGGTCCGGATCCAGGATCCGGTCCCAGTCGGGCCGCACCGTCCGGCCGAGGCCGTCGCACTCGGGGCACATCCCCGACGGGTCGTTGAACGAGTACGCCGTTGCCGGCCCGGCGCTCGGCGTGCCGTGCCGGGAGAACAGCACCCGGATCACCGAGTAGACGTCCGTCATGGTGCCGACGGTCGACCGGGAGTGGCCGCCGACCTGCCGCTGGTCGACGACGATCGCCGGGGTGAGGTGCTCCAGGCCGTCCGCGTGGGGCCGCTCGAACTTGGGCAGCCGGTTGCGGACGAACCAGGGGTACGTCTCGTTCAGCTGGCGCTGCGACTCCACGGCGATCGTGTCGAAGACGACGGACGACTTCCCCGACCCCGAAACGCCGGTGAACACGGTCAGCCGGCCTTTCGGGATGCGGAGGGTGACGTCCTTGAGGTTGTTCTCGCGTGCCCCGGTCAGGGTGATGGCATCGTGTGCGAAGTCGGTCATGCCACCGACGCTAGGAGGAAAACCCGACAGCCTCTGGCGTGATTTCCCTGAGTTCTCCCTCCTCCAGCAGCAGCCAGCGCGTGATGCCGATGGACTCCAGGAACGGCAGGTCGTGACTGGCCACGACCAGCGCTCCCTCGTACGACTCCAGTGCCGTGGTGAGCTGCCGGACGCTCGCCAGGTCGAGGTTGTTGGTCGGCTCGTCCAGCATGAGCAGCTGCGGGGCGGGCTCGGCCAGCATCAGCGCGGCCAGCGCGGCCCGGAAGCGCTCACCGCCGGACAGCGTCGCCGCCTTCTGGTCGGCGCGGGCGCCCCGGAACAGGAAGCGTGCCAGCCGCGCCCGGACCCGGTTGTTGGTGGCGTCCGGCGCGTACCGGGCCACGTTCTCGGCGACGGACAGCTCCCCGTCGAGGACGTCCAGCCGCTGGGGCAGGAACCGCAGCGGGACGTGCGCCACCACCTCGCCCGCCTCCGGGGCGAGCTCGCCGGTGATCGTGCGCAGCAGCGTGGTCTTGCCCGCGCCGTTGCGCCCGATCAGCGCGACCCGCTCGGGCCCGCGCAGCTCGAGGCCCCCCTTCACCCGGGCGCCGTAGCGGAGCCCGAGATCCTGGAGGGTGAGGACGGTCCGCCCCGGCGGCACGGCCGTGTACGGCAGGTCGACGCGGATCTCGTCGTCGTCCCGTACGGCCTCCACCGCCTCGTCGAGCCGCTCCCGGGCCTCGGCGAGCTTCTCCTCGTGCATGATGCGGTGCTTGCCCGCGGACTCCTGCGCCGCGCGCTTGCGTGCCCCCATGACGATCTTCGGCTCGCGCTTGCTGTCCCACATCTTCTGCCCGTACCGCTTGCGGCGGGCCAGTTTGACCTGGGCGTCGGCGAGTTCGCGCTTCTGCTTGCGGAAGTCGGACTCGGCGACCCGCACCATGCGCTCCGCCGCCTCCTGCTCGATCTCCAGCGCCTCCTCGTAGTCGGTGTAGTTGCCGCCGAACCAGGTGATCCCGCCGGAGCGCAGATCGGCGATCTGGTCGACGAGGTCCAGCAGTTCACGGTCGTGGCTGACGACGACCATCACACCCGGCCAGGACTGCACGGCCGCGTACAGCCGCCGACGGGCGTACAGGTCGAGGTTGTTGGTCGGCTCGTCCAGCAGCAGCACGTCGGGCCGGCGCAGCAGCAGCGCGGCCAGCCGCAGCAGGACCGACTCGCCGCCGGACACCTCACCGATGGTGCGGTCCAACGCCACGTGTCCCAGGCCGAGTTCGCCCAGGGTGGCGAGGGCTCGCTCCTCGACGTCCCAGTCGTCGCCGACGGTCTCGAAATGCGCCTCGGAGGCGTCGCCCGACTCGATGGCGTGCAGGGCGGCGCGCTGTGCGGCGATGCCGAGGGCTTCGTCGACGCGCAAGGTGGTGTCGAGCGTGACGTTCTGCGGGAGGTATCCGACCTCGCCGGCCACGCGGACGGTGCCGTCGGCCGGTGCGAGTTCACCGGCGATCAGCTTGAGCAGGGTGGACTTTCCCGACCCGTTGACGCCTACCAGGCCGGTCCGGCCGGGGCCGAACGCGACGTCCAGGCCCTCGAAGACGGGACTGCCGTCGGGCCAGGCGAACGCAAGGGACGTGACGGTGATGGAAGCAGACATGGGGGCCTCACTCGCGGTTGCTTGAAGCGGTCAGGGGCAAACGCGTGTCGAGACACCTGCGACCAGGGGGAGGAGGCTCCGTGGGCACGTCACGGACATGAAAAATGCCCTGCACCGGGAGGACGGCTCTGACGCCGAGGTCGCACGCAGCGCACACCAAGGGGTGTGACGCGGTGTCTCAGGACCTCAGACGAGCAACGTCCTTCTCCAATCGGCGGCAACAGGACGTTGTACACCGTACGAAGGCGCTGTGAGCCTGTCAACGCCTTTACGGGGAACTCGATCTTCCTGCTCGAAGGAGGCTCCCGTGCCGAACGAACCGCTCTCAGTGCCGGCCCGGCTCTCTCTGCTGACCTGGGACACCGGGCGGCCGGCTACCGGCGGCACCGCTCCGCGAACCGGCCTGGTGCGGGCCGGCGCCCTCGTCGAGCTGGCCCGGCGCGGGCTGCTGACCGACGTGGACGGCATCGCCACGCCGGTGGACCTGGACGCGAGCGCGGGTGACCCGGTCCTCGACGGGCTGCTGGACCTCGTCCGCGAGTCCTGCCCCCACCCCTGGCACACCTGGGTGACGCTGCGGGCGCGGGTGACCTCCGATGCCGTGCGGGAGCAACTGGTGGCCGACGGGTACGTCCGGGCGGAGAAGAGACGGGTGCTCGGTGTGTTCCCGTCCGTGGAGTACGCGCTGGAACGGGTGGTCGTCGTGGAGACGCTGCGGGAGGAGACACGGCAGGTGCTTCAGGAGCCGCACGAGGGGACGGGCCAGGTGCCTAGCGGTCCGCTGCCGGCCGCCGGGGTCTCCGGTCGCGACGCGGCGGTCGCCGTCCTCGCCGCAGCCGCGCACCTCTTCGGCGAAGGCCCTTCGGGACACTGCACCCGGGAACTGACCGAGCGGGCCGCAGAGGCGAGGCCCGAACTGGTCGGCATCGTCCGCGAGGTGAGTGCGGCGGTGAGCGAGCGGAGGGCGAGGAGCGCGGTGACCGCCTCGCACTGAGACCCCTCGTGGCCGAGTGCGAGGACAACGCCGTGCCGGAGCGGACCCGTCAGCTCAGCACGCGTCGCGCATCAGCTCGGCCAGACCGTGGTCCAGATCGAGCTGGAGGTGCTCCAGGCCGACGGGCACGAGTTCACTCGTGGCCTCGAGGAACCGGCGGATCTCGCTCGAGCGGACGTGGACCACGGCGGTGCCCTCGGGTGCGTGGAACTCCAGCACCGTGCGGTCGTAGCCATAGGGACGCACCCGCACGTCGCCGTGCCCCTCGGCGCTCTTCTGGCCCGCGGCGAGCAGCTCACGGGAGAAGGTCCAGCAGACGTCGACGCCCTCCAGCGTGGCCGGGGCGGGGAAGGTCATACGGACCGCGAAAGGATCACGCCGGTCGTAGTGCAGCGTCGCGGGAATGCTCGGCATACGCGGCGCGGCGGCGACGAGGCGGGCCTCAACGGGCTGCTCGATGACGATGGACAACGCCTTTGCTCCCTTGTGACGGCTGGACGGACACTTCCGGGCGGATGAGGCCGGGCACTGGAAGAGACGACGGAATCAGCCAATCCGTGCACACGAAATGCGAGTGACCTCTGTCACCGCGTTCATGCACCAGAGTGACGTGACTCTCCTCGTGTGCCCCCGAGGACACGTGTGGTGCCGGACGTGCGAGCGGGGAGGCCGTCTGGACGGCACCCGGGGTGTGGGCTAGCTTCGCCCGCCATGAGGCGCATGGGGAGCACGCGACGGGCGGGACGAACACGGGGCAGGGCGACCGCGATGGCGGCCTGCGCGGCGGCACTGGCGGCCCTGACCGCCGTACCGGCGCAGGCGCACGAGCCGGAGCACCGGGCGCCGCACTGGGAACTCAAGGACACCGGCGCCCCGGAGGCACGCTTCCGGGGCCTCGCCGCCGTCAGCCGGAACACCGCCTGGGTCGCCGGCACCGGCGGAACCGTCCTGCGCACCACCGACGGCGGCGCGAGCTGGCGGAACGTGTCGCCGCCCGGCGCGGGGGAGTTGCAGTTCCGGGACGTGGAGGCGTTCGACGCGCGCCGGGCCGTGGTGCTGGCCATCGGCGAGGGGGAGGCGTCCCGGATCTACCGCACCGACGACGGCGGAACGACCTGGACGGAGTCCTTCCGCAACCCCGACCCGAGAGCGTTCTACGACTGTCTCGCCTTCTTCGACCGCCGCCACGGTCTCGCGATGAGCGACCCGGTGGACGGGAAGTTCCGCATCCTGTCGACGGGTGACGGCGGCCGCTCCTGGACGGTGCTGCCGGACCGGGGGATGCCGGCCGCGCAGGAGGGCGAGGCCGGGTTCGCGGCGAGCGGCCAGTGCCTGGTGACGTCCGGTGCGAAGGACGTCTGGCTCGCCACCGGCGGAGCGGCCCGCGCGCGGGTCCTGCACTCCGCCGACCGTGGGGTCACCTGGACGGCCGCCGACGGGCCCCTCCCCGCGGGAGATCCCGCCCGGGGCGTCTTCGCGCTGGCCTTCCGCGACCGCGCCCGAGGCCTTGCCGTCGGCGGCGACTACCGCCCCGACCAGCCCTCGCCGCGCGCCGCCGCGCGCACTGCCGACGGCGGGCGCACCTGGCGCCCGGCGGCCACGCCCGTGCCCGCCTACCGCTCCGGCGTGGCCTGGCTCCCGCACAGCCGGACCGCCGCCCTCGCCGTCGGCCCCACCGGCACCGACCTCACCACGGACGCCGGCCGGACCTGGCGGACCGTGGACGCGGGCTCCTACGACACCGTCGACTGCACGCCGTCCCAAGGGTGCTGGGCCGCCGGTGAGAAGGGCCGGGTTGCCCGCCTGGAGCAGTGAGCATGCGGCGTGCCCTGATCGTTGGCAGTGTGGGTACTCGTTCACTGATCGCGAAAGGAAGTGAGCGAGAATGCCACGCGGTTCGAGCTCCAAGCGGGAGCGTCAGTACGAGCACATCAAGGAGAGCGCGAAGGACCGGGGCGAAAGCACCGGCCGCGCCAAGGAGATCGCCGCCCGGACGGTGAACAAGGAACGCGCCCGCTCCGGCGAGTCCAAGACGGCCAGCCGCACCTCCATCAAGGACATGTCCTCGGGCAAGCGGGGCGGTCAGCGTTCGGGGCAGGGCTCCCAGGGCCCCACCTACGACCAGCTGTACCAGGAGGCCAAGCGCAAGGGCGTCGAGGGCCGTTCCAGCATGAACAAGAGCCAGCTGCAGCGCGCACTGGGCAAGTGAGGCGGACGCCTCAGAGGGTCTCGCGGTAGGCCTCCAGCGCGGGTGCCGTCTTCGTGGCCGTGAACTCGGTGACGCGGTACGCGCACACGCCCGCGACGACGAACGGGTCCTCCGCGGTGATCTCCTCGATCCGCGCGCGATCCCCCGCGACGGCGATGATCACCCCGCCGTCGCGGGGGTTCTTGCGCCCGGACGCGAGGAAGACCCCCTGCCGGTACTGCTCGTCGAGCCAGACCACATGCTCCTCCAGCACGGCGTCGACGGCTTCCAGCGGGGCGGTGTAGGTCAGTTCCAGCACGAACATGATCGGGAGCCTACCCCCGGGCGCCCGTCCGGCCGCCTGGCAGCCCGTAGGCTCGGGCCCATCATGACGACCGTACAGATTCCAGAGGACTGGCCCGCCACCGAGGAGCAGGCCCGTGCCGTGCAGGACGCTCTGCGCGCCCGTGTGATCCTCGGCGAACCGGGGCCGCCGCCCGGAACGGGCCGCGTGACGGGGGTCGACGTCGCGTACGACGACGAACGCGACGTCGTCGCGGCGGCGGCGGTCGTGCTGGACGCGTCGACCCTCGACGTCGTCGCGCAGGCCACCGCCGTGGGCCGGGTCTCCTTCCCCTATGTGCCCGGGCTGCTCGCCTTCCGTGAGATCCCCACGGTCCTCGCCGCCCTCGACGCCCTGCCCTGCCCGCCCGGCCTGGTCGTCTGCGACGGCTACGGCCTCGCCCACCCCCGCCGCTTCGGCCTCGCCAGCCACCTCGGCGTCCTGACCGGCCTGCCCACGATCGGCGTGGCGAAGAACCCGTTCGCGTTCTCCTACGACGACCCGGACACCCCGCGCGGCAGCACCGCCGCCCTGCTCGCCGGCCCGGAGGAGGTCGGCCGGGCCCTGCGCACCCGGGACGCCGTCAAGCCGGTCTTCGTCTCCGTCGGCCACCGGGTGACCCTGGACAACGCCTGCGCGCACACTCTCGCGCTGACCCCCGCCTACCGCATCCCGGAGACCACCCGCAGGGCGGACGCGCTGTGCCGCGAGGCGCTGCGGGAGACGTACCCGGCCTGACCGGCCGCAGGGCGACCGGACGATCTGAGTACCGGCCCTGAGTACCCGTACGGATGCCCGCGGGGCGGCTCCGTCGGCAGGCTGGGGCGCATGACAACGCACCGCGCCCCCAAGCCAGTTGCCGGCCCGACCCAGACCGTCGAGCGGGCCGTCACCACAGGGCTGATCCTCGCCGTCCTGGCCGGGCTCGGCTGGATCGCCGGGATGATCTACACCGTCGCCGAGTGGCCGCTGTAGGCCCCGGCCTGCCTCAGCGGGCCGCCGCGACGCGGAAGCGGATGCCCGCCGTGCGCAGCCGGTCGATCAGCGCGTTGCCCATGGCCACCGCCGTGGTGACCTGACCCGCCGTCTCCGGAAGGTCGTCGAAGGCGAGGCACAGCGCCGACTCGGCCAACATCTTGGCCGTCTCGTCGTAGCCGGGATCGCCGCCCGAGACCTCCGTGTACACCCGCTGACCGCCGCCTTCACCCACGAAGCGCACGGAGAACCAGCTCTTCGCCCGCTTCTCGGGGCTCGGCCCGTCGCCGGGCTTGAGCCGGTCCGACAACCAGCGCCGCGCGGGCGGCACCTGAGCCGCCGCGACCAGCGCGCCGACCGCCGCGACCCCGCCCACGGCGACGGGCAGACGCCGGACGGCCGCGTACTGCCGGTAGCGGAAGTCGGGCCCGTACCGGTCGAGGGCCGACGCCGAGCGCCGCACGATCTGAGGGTCGATGGTCGGCATCGGCAACGCCCACGCGCCGACCTCCTTGGCGAACCGCGGCCCGCCCAACGGCGCCGACGCACGCCGGCCCACCAGCCGCGGCTCGTGCCGCCGCCGGTCACGCGCGGCCGCCGCCATCTCCCGCTGCCGTGCGAACTGGCCCAGCGCGGAGGCGAAGGTGCCGCCGGAGAACGCCGCGTCCGCGGTGACGAAGCCCTCCACGGTCAGGGGCACGTCCTCGGGCAGCTGCTGCACGGTGAAGTACACGCCCAGGTCGTGCGGGATCGAGTCGAACCCGGCGGCGTGCACCAGCCGCGCCCCCGTCTCCCGCGCGCGTGCGTCGTGCCGGACGTACATCAGGTCCACGAACTCGGGCTCGCCGCACAGGTCCAGGTAGTCGGTCCCGGCGTCCGCGCAGGCGGCGACGAGTTCCTCCCCGTATGTCACGTACGGGCCGACGGTCGTGGCCACCACGCGCGCCTGCCCGGCGAGGCCGCGCAGCGATGCCGGATCGGAGACGTCCGCCCGCACCACCCCCACCCCGGCGTCGGCGGGCAGCCGTTCCCGCAGCCGCTCCAGCTTCTGCGCGTCGCGGCCCGCGATCGCCCAGCGCAGCCCCCCGGGCGCGTGGGCGGCCAGGTACTCCGCGGTGAGCGCCCCGGCGAAACTGGTCGCTCCGAAGAGCACGATGTCGTACGGACGGTCCGTCCTGCTTTGCCTGCTCATGACACCCCTCGGTCGTGCAGCCCGTGCCGCTGTCGGTGGCCGAGGCTAGCGTGAGGAGTGCGGAGCCCGACGACGAGCCCGGAGGACGACGATGGCCGTGCCCAGGAATGCCCTGAAGAAGTGGGAGAAAGTGCGCGGGTTCGCACTGGGGCTGCCGGACGCCGTCGAGGAGTTCCCCTGGGGCGAGTCCGTCGCCAAGGTCAACAGCAAGGTCTTCGTCTTCCTCGGGGTGCAGGACGGCAGTTACCCCCTGGGGGTGACGGTGAAGCTCAAGGACGAGACGGCGCACGCCCACGCACTGGCCTGCCCGGGCGCCGAGCCCGCCGGGTACGGCCTGGGCAAGGCGGGCTGGGTGAGCGTTCCCCTGGAGCTGCAGGGCGCCCCGTCCGCGGAGGTGCTCTGCGACTGGGTGGAGGAGAGCTACCGGGTGATCGCCCCGAAGCGGCTGATAGTGGAACTGGACGGAAGCTGACCCGTACGGCAGATTGCTAAGCGCTTGCTCGGCCGGGTCTTGTGCCGAGTGGAACCCGTTCTTAGCATCACTGGTGTTACATCAGATGTGTCACAGCACTGGGGGCTGGATGACCACGGCAAGGACGCCAGGACACGGCCCGCTCACCGGCGTGCGCGTCGTCGAGCTGGCCGGTATCGGCCCCGGCCCGTTCGCCGCCATGCTCCTGGCCGACCTCGGGGCCGACGTCGTGCGGGTGGACCGGCCCGGCGGCCCCGGGCTCGCGATCGACCCGGCGTACGACGTCACCAACCGCAACAAGCGCTCGGTGGTCGTCGACCTGAAGGCCCCGGACGGCCCGGAGCGGGTGCTCGACCTCGTGGCCCGCGCCGACATCCTGATCGAGGGCTACCGCCCCGGCGTCGCCGAGCGCCTCGGTGTCGGCCCCGAGCCCTGCCACGCCCGCAACCCGCGCCTGGTGTACGGCCGGATGACCGGCTGGGGCCAGGACGGCCCGCTCGCCCGGCGCGCCGGGCACGACATCGCGTACATCGCCCCCACCGGCACTCTCCGCATGATCGGCCGGCCGGGTCAGGCGCCGCCGGTCCCGGCCAACCTGCTCGGCGACTACGCGGGCGGCTCCCTCTACCTCGTCGTCGGCGTCCTCGCCGCCCTGCACCACGCCCGTGCGAGCGGCACCGGCCAGGTCGTCGACGCCGCCATCGTCGACGGCACCGCCCACCTCGCCACGATGATCCACGGCATGCTCGCCGCCGGCGGCTGGCAGGACCGCCGCGGCGCCAACCTCCTGGACGGCGGCTGCCCCTACTACGGGACCTACGAGACGGCCGACGGCCGGTACATGGCCGTCGGCGCCCTGGAACCGCAGTTCTACGCCGAATTCCTCGGCCTCCTCGGCGTCGGCGACCGGGCCGGCGCCCGCAAGGACGTCACCCGCTGGGACGAACTGCGTGAAGAGATCGCCGCCCGCTTCAAGACCCGGACGAGGGACGAGTGGACGGCCGTCTTCGACGGCTCCGACGCCTGCGTGGCGCCCGTGCTGTCCCTGCGCGAGGCCCCGCACCACCCGCACCTGGCCGCCCGCGGCACCTTCACCGACCACGGCGGCATCACCCAGCCCGCCCCGGCCCCCCGCTTCTCCGCGACCCCGACCTCCGTCCGCACCGGCCCGGCGCGGCCGGGCGCCGGCACGGCGGACGTCGCCCGGGACTGGGACGTCCCCGGGCTCCTCCCGTCGTCCCGAAACCCTCAGTGAAAGGCCCCCTCGTGAGCACCGAAGCGTACGTCTACGACGCGATCCGCACCCCGCGCGGCCGCGGCAAGGCAAGCGGCGCCCTGCACGGCACCAAGCCCATCGACCTGGTCGTCGGACTCATCCACGAGATCCGTGCCCGCTTCCCGGACCTCGACCCGGCCGCCGTCGACGACATCGTCCTCGGCGTCGTCGGCCCGGTCGGCGACCAGGGCTCCGACATCGCCCGGATCGCCGCCATCGCCGCGGGCCTGCCCGACACGGTCGCCGGTGTGCAGGAGAACCGCTTCTGTGCCTCGGGCCTGGAGGCCGTCAACCTGGCCGCCGCCAAGGTGCGTTCCGGCTGGGAGGACCTCGTCCTCGCGGGCGGTGTCGAGTCGATGTCCCGGGTGCCGATGGCCTCCGACGGCGGCGCCTGGTTCAACGACCCGATGACCAACCTCGAGGTCAACTTCGTGCCCCAGGGCATCGGCGCCGACCTCATCGCCACCATCGAGGGCTTCTCCCGCCGGGACGTCGACGAATACGCGGCCCTCTCCCAGGAGCGGGCCGCCACCGCGATGAAGGACGGCCGCTTCGACAGGTCGGTCGTCCCGGTGAAGGACCGCAGCGGCCTGGTCGTCCTCGACCACGACGAGCACCCGCGCCCCGGCACCACCGCCGACTCCCTCGCCAAGCTGAAGCCGTCCTTCGCGGACATCGGCGAACTCGGCGGCTTCGACGCCGTGGCGCTCCAGCAGTACCACTGGGTGGAGAAGATCGACCACGTCCACCACGCGGGCAACTCCTCCGGAATCGTCGACGGCGCCTCGCTCGTCGCGATCGGCTCCAAGGAGGTCGGCGAGCGCTACGGCCTCACCCCCCGCGCCCGGATCGTCTCCGCCGCCGTGTCCGGCTCCGAGCCGACCATCATGCTCACCGGCCCCGCCCCCGCCACCCGCAAGGCCCTCGCCAAGGCCGGACTGACCATCGACGACATCGACCTCGTCGAGATCAACGAGGCGTTCGCGGCGGTCGTGCTGCGCTTCGTGAAGGACATGGGCCTGTCCCTGGACAAGGTCAACGTCAACGGCGGCGCGATCGCGCTCGGCCACCCCCTCGGCGCCACCGGCGCGATGATCCTCGGCACCCTCGTCGACGAACTCGAGCGCCAGGACAAGCGCTACGGCCTCGCCACGCTGTGCGTCGGCGGCGGCATGGGCGTCGCGACCATCGTCGAGCGCATCTGACCCCCTCCCGACGGATCACACGGAGCACCTCCACATGAGCACTGAGTCCACCACCATCCGCTGGGAACAGGACCGCACCGGCCTCGTCACCCTGGTCATCGACGATCCGCACCAGTCCGCGAACACCATGAACCAGGCGTTCCGCGACTCCCTCGCCGCCGTCACCGACCGTCTGGAGGCCGAGAAGGACTCCATCCGGGGCGTCATCATCACCTCCGCCAAGAAGACCTTCTTCGCCGGCGGCGACCTGCGCGACCTCATCCGCGTCACGCCCGAGACCGCCCAGGAGCTGTTCGACGGCGGCATGGCCATCAAGCGGAACCTGCGCCGCATCGAGACCCTCGGCAAGCCGGTCGTCGCCGCCCTCAACGGCGCGGCCCTGGGCGGCGGTTACGAGATCGCCCTGGCCTGCCACCACCGCGTCGCCCTCGACGCGCCGGGCTCCAAGATCGGCTGCCCCGAGGTCACCCTCGGCCTGCTCCCCGGAGGCGGCGGCGTCGTCCGCACCGTCCGGATGCTCGGCATCGCCGACGCCCTGCTGAAGGTCCTCCTCCAGGGCACCCAGTACAACCCGCGCCGCGCACTGGACAACGGCCTCGTCGACGAGGTGGCCGACAGCCACGAGGACATGCTCGCCAAGGCCCGGGCCTTCATCGACGCCAACCCCGAGTCCCAGCAGCCCTGGGACAAGCCGGGCTACCGCATCCCGGGCGGCACGCCGGCCAACCCCAAGTTCGCCGCGAACCTGCCCGCCTTCCCGGCCAGCCTGCGCAAGCAGACGAACGGCGCCCCCTACCCGGCCCCGCGCAACATCCTGGCCGCCGCCGTCGAGGGCTCCCAGGTCGACTTCGAGACCGCCCAGGTCATCGAGGCCCGCTACTTCGTGGACCTCGCGGCCGGCCAGACCTCGAAGAACATGATCCAGGCGTTCTTCTTCGACCTCCAGGCCGTCAACTCCGGCGCGAACCGCCCCAAGGGCGTCGAGCCCCGCCCGGTCCGCAAGGCCGCTGTGCTCGGCGCCGGGATGATGGGCGCCGGCATCGCCTACTCCTGCGCCCGCGCCGGCATCGACGTCGTCCTGAAGGACGTCTCCCTGGAGGCCGCCCTCAAGGGCAAGGCCTACTCCGAGAAGCTGTGCGCCAAGGCCGTCTCCAAGGGCCGTACGACCCAGGAGAAGGCCGACGCGCTGCTCGCGCGCATCACCCCCACCGCCGAGGTCCAGGACCTGGCCGGCTGTGACGCCGTGATCGAGGCGGTCTTCGAGGACACCTCCCTCAAGCACAAGGTGTTCCAGGAGATCCAGAACGTCGTCGCCCCCGACGCGCTGCTGTGCTCCAACACCTCCACCCTGCCCATCACCGCCCTCGCCGAAGGCGTCGAGCGCCAGGCCGACTTCATCGGCCTGCACTTCTTCTCACCCGTCGACAAGATGCCGCTCGTCGAGATCATCAAGGGCGAGCGCACCGGCGAGGAGGCCCTCGCCCGGGCCTTCGACCTGGTCCGGCAGATCAACAAGACGCCGATCGTCGTCAATGACTCGCGCGGCTTCTTCACCTCCCGCGTCATCGGCCACTTCATCAACGAGGGCGTCGCCATGGTCGGCGAGGGCATCGAGCCCGCCTCCGTCGAACAGGCCGCCGCGCAGGCCGGCTACCCGGCCAAGGTGCTGTCCCTCATGGACGAACTGACGCTGACCCTGCCCCGCAAGATCCGGGCCGAGTCGAAGCGGGCGGTCGAGGAGGCGGGCGGCACCTGGACGGCCCACCCGGCCGAGGCCGTCATCGACCGCATGGTCGACGAGTTCGGCCGCACCGGCCGCAGCGGCGGCGCGGGCTTCTACGACTACGGCGACGACGGCAAGCGCACCGGCCTGTGGCCCGGACTGCGCGAGCACTACACCAGGCCCGGCCACCGGATCCCGTTCCGCGACATGCAGGAACGCATGCTGTTCTCCGAGGCGCTGGACACCGTCCGGCTGCTGGAGGAAGGCGTGCTGACCTCCGTCGCCGACGCCAACATCGGCTCCATCTTGGGGATCGGCTTCCCGGGCTGGACCGGCGGCGTGCTCCAGTACATCAACGGCTACGAGGGCGGCCTGCCCGGCTTCGTGGCCCGCGCGCGTGAACTCGCCCAGCAGTACGGCGAACGCTTCGCCCCGCCCGCCCTGCTGGTGGAGAAGGCGGAGAAGGGGGAGCGGTTCAGCGACTCAGCCCGCGTCTGACCCGCCGGAGCCCGAAGGCCCGGTGAGCCACTCGCCCAGCTCTTCCTTCAGCGACCGCTGGAAGGCGGTGAGGAGCGCCTGCACCACCAGCGGGTGCATATGCGCGGACAGGGACCGCACGTCCTGCGCGTCACGCTCCGCCACCTCACCGCGGAAGAGCCGGGACAGCTCCCGGGCCGCGGCGTGCGCGTGCTCGAGGAGCACCGTGCGCGCCCCGGAGATCGCCTCCTGGGAGAGCGGCACGTCCAGCAGTCCGGCGCCCAGCCGGAGCAGACCGAGGTCGGCCTGGTAGCCGTCGCCCGCTGGCCGGACCACGCCCATGGCCGCGAGCCGATCGACGTCCTCGTCGGCCAGCGGCCGTCCGGCCCGCCGCTCCAGGTCCGCCCGGGTGACGGTCTCCACGGTCTCCGGCGCCCAGGAGGCCACCACGGCCCGGTGGATGGCCAGGTCGCGCGCGCTCAGGTCCGGCGGCAGCTGCCGCAGGTAGCGCTCGATGCCGGACAGTGTCATGCCCTGCTGCTGCAGCTCCTCGATGAGCGCCAGCCGGGCCAGGTGCTCGCGCCCGTAGTGCCCCACCCGCCGCGGACCGAGCACCGGCGGGGGCAGCAGGCCCTTCGTGCCGTAGAAGCGGACCGTGCGCACGGTGACACCGGCCCGGGCCGCCAACTCGTCGATGGTGAGGGTCGGCTCCTCGGTGTCGGTCGTCATGTGCAGCAGTATCGCTGTCTCACCACTGCTGTGAAACCACTCGCGACTCGAGGGACAGCAGTGTGAGAAGTCGCGCTCTGTGACGTACGCCACCGCGTGAGCCGCGGGGCGTGGGGGAAGGTGGCCCCTTGGTCTGTGCCTTTACCGAGGGCGCGGACCTTATGTACGTCCGGAAGCCGAGCGCGACCCGCTCGGGCGCACCAGAGAGTGGATCCACCGTGAGCAAGGACGCCGTGAACACGGCTGCGGCCACGCCGCGTACCGATGCGGCCGCAGTGCCCGCGGACGCGGGCGACGCCGGATACAGCAAGGACCTCAAGGCCCGCCACGTCAACATGATCGCCATCGGAGGCGCGATCGGCACCGGACTCTTCCTGGGCGCGGGCGGCCGCCTCCACAACGCGGGCCCGGCCCTGGCGATCGCCTACCTGGTCTGCGGCGTCTTCGCCTTCTTCGTGGTCAAGGCCCTCGGTGAGCTCGTGCTCTACCGCCCCTCCTCGGGCTCCTTCGTGTCGTACGCGCGTGAGTTCCTCGGCGAGAAGGGTGCGTACGTCGCCGGCTGGATGTACTTCCTGAACTGGTCGACGACCGGCATCGCCGACATCACCGCGATCGCGCTCTACACGCACTACTGGAGCCTGTTCACCGACATCCCGCAGTGGGTGCTCGCGCTGGTCGCCCTCGCGGTGGTCCTGGTGGTGAACCTGATCTCGGTGAAGATCTTCGGCGAGATGGAGTTCTGGTTCGCGATCATCAAGGTCGCGACGCTCGTCGGCTTCATGCTCGTCGGCATCTTCCTGCTCGCCACGCAGCAGGAGGTGGGCGGCCAGACCCCGGGCCTGAGCGTCATCACCGACAACGGCGGCGTCTTCCCGCACGGCATGATGCCGGTCGTCCTGGTCATGCAGGGCGTGATCTTCGCGTACGCGGCGCTGGAGCTCGTGGGTGTCGCCGCGGGCGAGACCGCCGAGCCGGAGAAGGTCGTCCCGCGCGCGGTGAACTCGATCATGTGGCGCGTGGGCCTGTTCTACGTCGGTTCGGTCGTCCTGCTGGCCCTGCTGCTGCCGGGTTCGGTCTACTCGGCCGACCAGAGCCCCTTCGTCACCGTGCTGTCGAAGATCGGCGTCCCCGCCGCGGGCGACGTGATGAACCTGGTGGTCCTGACGGCCGCCATGTCCTCCCTCAACTCGGGCCTCTACTCCACGGGCCGGATCCTGCGCTCCATGGCGATGGCGGGCTCCGCCCCGAAGTTCACCGCACGCATGAACCGCAGCCAGGTGCCCTACGGCGGCATCCTGCTGACCTGCGGGGTGTGCGTGCTCGGCGTCGGCCTGAACTTCCTCGTGCCGGCCCAGGCCTTCGAGATCGTGCTGAACGTGGCCTCCCTCGGCATCATCAGCACCTGGGTGATCATCATGGTGTGCCACCTGGTCTTCGTCCGCCGCGCCAAGGCGGGTCTGATCAGCCGCCCCTCCTTCCGCCTTCCGGGCACCCCCGTCACGGAGATCGCCACGATCGTCTTCCTGCTGGCCTGCCTCGGCATGATGTGGAACGACCCCGAGGTGGGCCGCAAGACCCTCCTGCTCATCCCACTGATCGCTGCGATGCTGGTCGCAGGCTGGTTCGGCGTCCGCCGCAGGGTGTCCCGGACGGCGGACCAGGAACTGTCACAGCTGACGAAGTAGCGGGACGGGGCCCGTCGGGCCCCGGCGGGCCGGCTCAGCCCTGGCTGTCGAAGGCCGCTGTCAGGCAGGCGGTGAGGCGGTGGGCGAGGGTGCCGTCGGGGTCCAGGCGGGGGTTGAAGACCGCCACGGTGAGGCCCGCCGCCCCGCCGCCCGTCAGCGCCGTGCGCAGGACGGTCTCCAGCTCCTGCCAGGTCAGGCCGTCCGGCTGCCGGTAGTCGACGGCCGGCATGATCGCGTCGTCCAGGACGTCGACGTCGAGATGGATCCAGTACCCGGCGCCCGTGCCGTCACCGGTCAGCACCCGGACGGCGCGCCGGGCCGCCTCGGCCGCCCCGAGGGCGCGCACGGTGTCCAGTTCCATGGCGTGCAGTGCGGGCGGCAGCGGCTGCATCCCGTACCCCGCGGACTCCTCCGCGTCCCGGAACCCCACGGCGACGACGTCCTCGTCCCGCACGAGCGGGCCCCGGCCCTCCAGGTCGGCCAGCACGCGCGGGCCGCGCCCGGTGGCCAGGGCGAGTTCCATGGAGGCCACCTCGCCGGCTGGCTCTGCCGAGGGCTGGTAGAAGTCGCTGTGCCCGTCCAGGAACAGCAGACCGTGCCGCTCGCGGCGGCGCAGCGCGAGCAGGGTGCCGAGCAGCACGCTGCAGTCGCCGCCGAGCACGACGGGGAACCGGCCGGCGTCGAGGACCCCGCCCACGGCGTCGGCCAGCGCGACGGAGTACGCGGCGATGCCACCGGCGTTCAGAACCCCGGTGTCCGGGTCCCGCTCCGGATCGTACGGGGGCGGCTCGACCCGGCCCGCGCGCCGCGCCCCGAGCCCTTCGGCCAGCCCGGCCCCGAGGAGCGCCGCGGGCAGGTCCTCGACCCCGGTGGGGCGCAGCCCGAGCACGGACGGTGCCTCGACGATCGCCAGCTTCCGCACGTCCGGCTCCCTCGTCAGCCGCCTCGCCCTCACACGTCACGGTGTACGGGCCCCACGGTAGACGGCGGGGCCACCTTCGGCAGGCCGGGCGTCACCCTGACGGGGCAGCACAGGGACGCCCCGTGCGGGTGGCTGCCCGCCGCCGGGCCGATCCGGGTGGCGGGCCGTGCCGCGGGGTGCCCGCGGCCGGGCCGCGCCGGACGCCCCCGGCAGCGTGCCCCCAGCCGGGCCGCGCCGGACGCCCCCGGCAGCGGGCTTCCCGTCGCAGGGGCGCGTCGGCCACCCCACGACCCCCCGGATGTCAGTGCCCGTGCACCCCGTTCGTCGCGGCGATCCGCTTCCACGACCTCGGCTGGGACACGCCCTTCGCTCCCTTGGCCACCGCCGCGGCCCGGGCCGCCGGCACCCCCGGCTTCGACGGCTGGAAGAGCCACGTGTCGAAGAGCGCGGCCAGCGGCTTGCCCGAGACCTCCTCCGCGTACCGCCGGAAGTCCGCCACCGAGGCGTTGCCATGGGCGTACTCCGACGGCCAGCCCTTGAGGATCGCGAAGAACGCCTCGTCGCCGACCTTGTTGCGCAGCGCCTGGACGGCCAGTGCGCCACGGTCGTAGACCGCGATGTCGAACTGGTTCTCCGGGCCCGGGTCCCCGGGCTTCACCGTCCAGAACGGGTCGTCGGCGGGATGCGAGGCGTACACGTGGTCCGCGAGTTCCTGCGCCGTGCCCTCGCCCTCGTGCTCGGACCACAGCCACTGCGCGTACCGCGCGAACCCCTCGTTGATCCAGATGTCCTTCCAGCCCTTGAGCGACACCACGTCGCCGTACCACTGGTGGGCCAGCTCGTGGACGACCACCGACACGTTCGACCCGTTCGCGAACTGCCGGGGGCTGTAGAACGGCCGGGTCTGGGTCTCCAGCGCGTACCCGGTGTTCGTGTTCGGCACGTACCCGCCGAGCGCGCTGTACGGATACGGCCCGAAGTACCCGGCCAGCCAGTCCGCGATCTCCCCGGTCCGTTCGATGCTCGCCCGCGCCGCCCCGGCGTTCGCACCGAGGTCCGCGCTGTAGGCGTTGAGGACCGGGACGCCGCCCTCGGTCGTGCCGGTCGTGATGTCGAACTTCCCGACCGCGAGCGTGGCGAGATACGTCGCCTGCGGCTTGTCGGACCGCCAGTTCCAGCGCGTCCAGCCGAGCTTCGAACTCTTCGACTGGAGCGTGCCGTTGGAGATGGCCTGGGTGCCGTCCGGGACCAGCACGGAGACGTCGTAGGTCGCCTTGTCCAGCGGATGGTCGTTGGCGGGGAACCACCACGCCGCCGCCTCCGGCTCGTTCGCCGCGACACCCCCGTCCGGGGTGCGGTGCCAGCTGGTGAAGCCGAAGGCCTGCTTCGACGACGGCACCCCGCGGTAGCGCACGACGACCGTGACGGACGCACCCTTGGTCAACGGGGTCTTCGGCGTGATCTCCAGCTCCTGCTCGCCCGAGGTGCGGAACGAGGCCTTCGACCCGTTGACGCGCACCTCGCCGACGTCCAGCAGGAAGTCCAGGTTGAAGCTCGTCAGGTCCTGCGTGGCGCGGGCGACGAGCGTCGCCGTGCCCTCCAGTTCGTCCGTGGCGGGCTGGTACTTCAGCCGGAGGTCGTAGTGTGAGACGTCGTATCCGCCGTTGCCGTGGGCCGGGTAGTAGGGGTCGCCGATACCCGGCGCGCCGGGGGAGAGGGGGGCGGCCGATGCCGGGATCGCCAGCAGGAGAGAGGCCGCTGCAAGGGCTCCCGGCGCGATGATTCTGCGGTGCACGCAAGGCTCCAAGTCGTAGGGTCCCGAGGTCTTCCGGGGTCTGTCCGGAGCCTATTGACTCCCTGTGCCCCTGATCATGTCCATGGCCCCTGCTGTCACACGATCGCCATTCGGCCGACATGAAGCACCCGCCCCGACCGCTCATCCCGGACACGCCGGCCCGTCAGCTGCCCTCTTCTGCACAGGAGTTCACCGATGTACCGTCCGGCGCATGCCGAAACGCACGCGCTTCACGACCTGGAGACCGCTCGCGACGGCGGCCACGGCCGCCCTCTTGGCCACGCTTCTCACCCCGGCGGCCGCACAGGCCGCACCGGCCGCCCCGCCCGGGAGCGACCCCGTCCACTCCTACGAGAACGCCATCCGCGAGGCCGTCTGGGTGGACACCGGGCTCGACGGCGACCGGGACGGAAAGACCGACCGGGTCGCCGTCGACATCGTCCGCCCGCGCGAAACCGCCCGGCAGGGCCGCAAGGTCCCCGTCATCATGGACGCCAGCCCGTACTACTCCTGCTGCGGGCGCGGCAACGAGAGCCAGAAGAAGACGTACGACGCGCAGGGCCGTGTCGCACAGATGCCGCTCTACTACGACAACTACTTCGTGCCGCGCGGTTACGCCTTCGTCGGCGTGGACCTGGCCGGAACCAATCGCTCCGACGGTTGCGTCGACGTCGGCGGCCGTTCCGACATCCAGTCGGCGAAGGCCGTCGTCGACTGGCTGAACGGCCGGGCCAAGGCCTACACGAGCCGCACCGGCACCACCCGCGCCCAGGCCGGCTGGACCAACGGCCGCACCGGCATGATCGGCAAGAGCTGGGACGGCACCATCGCCAACGGCGTCGCCGCCACCGGCGTCAGGGGCCTGAAGACCATCGTCCCGATCAGCGCCATCTCCTCCTGGTACGACTACTACTTCCAGCAGGGCGCCCCGCTGTACGACTCCGGCCCCGAGTGGCTGTCGGACTACGTCGACAGCCCCGACGCCCGCGCCAAGTGCCAGGCCGTCCAGCAGAAGCTCGTCGACGGCGCGCCGCGCACCGGCGACCGGACCCCGCTGTGGACCGAGCGCGACTACGTGAAGGCCGCGCGCAAGGTCACGGCCAGCGTCTTCCTGGTCCACGGCATGCAGGACCTCAACGTCCGCATGAAGCACGTCGGCCAGTGGTGGGACGCCCTCGCGAAGAACGGAGTCGAGCGCAAGATCTGGCTGTCGCAGACCGGCCACGTCGACCCCTTCGACTTCCGGCGCGGCGCGTGGGTCAAGACGCTGCACCGCTGGTTCGACCACGAACTCATGGGCATCGACAACGGCATCGACCGCGAGCCCATGGCCGACGTCGAGCGCGCCCCCGACCGGTGGGAGACCTCCAGGACCTGGCCGCCGAGCGGCACCCGGACCGCCACCCTGCGTCCCGACCGGGGCGCCCAGTCCGGTGTCGGCACCCTCGGACTGCGCCGCGGCCACGGCACCGAGACCTTCACCGACGACCCGCAGCGGAGCGAGACCGACTGGGCCGCGCGGATCGACGAGCCGACCCCGGAGAAGGCCGGGTTCAGCACCCGACCGCTCACCCGGGACCTGCGCCTGGCCGGCTCCTCCCGGGTCACGGTCACCGCCACGCCCTCCACCCCGACGGCCCACCTCTCCGCCGTCCTCGTGGACGTCGGCCCCGCCACCATCCGCGACTACGCCGACACGGGCGAGGGCGTCACGACCCTCACGAACCGCACCTGCTGGGGCCCGAGCACTACCGGCGACAGCTCCTGCTTCAAGGAGACGAAGGCGAAGACCGCCGACGTCGGCTACACCGTCGTCAGCCGCGGCTGGGCCGACCTCGGCAACCACGCCTCCGACCACAAGGGCTCCCCGCTCACGCCGGGCAAGCGGTACACGATCACCCTCGGCCTCGCGGCGACCGACCATGTCGTCCCGAAGGGCCACCGCCTCGCACTGATCGTCGGGGGCACCGACCAGGGCCTCATCGACCCTCCCGCCGACAAGCCCGAGCTCACGCTCGACCTCGCCCGCACCTCGGCGCGCGTCCCGTTCACCGGCGGCGCCGCGGCCTTCGCCCGCGCCACCACGGGCAGCCACTCCGCCCTCTCCGGCGCCAGGCTCCTGGACGGCGTGCGGGAGCCGCGCACCACCCACCGCGTCCCGGAGGCGAGCCGGTGACCCGTGCAGGTGCCCTCGTCCTGACCACCGCGGCCCTCACGGCCTCCCTGGTCACCGCCCCGGCCCAGGCGTCCTCCGACTCCCCGCCGCGCACCGGCTTCGAGCAGTCGAACGGCGCCCGCTGGACCACCCAGCCCGAGGAGCAGGACTTCCTCAAGGCCGTCGACCGGGCCAGTGGCCGTGTCTCCATGACGCGCTTCGGCACGACGAAACAGGACCGCCCGCTCCAGCTGGTGCGGATCGGCAACCGTCCGAGCTCCAACAAGGTGCTGCTCGTCTGCAGCCAGCACGGCGACGAACCCTCCGGCCGCGAGGCCTGTCTCACCACCGTCCGCGACCTCGCGTACGCCCGCGACAGCCGCACCCGGCGTTTCCTGGACCGCACCACGGTCCTGGTCGTACCGACGGCCAACCCGGACGGCCGGGCAGCGAACACGCGCGGCAACGGCGACGGCGTCGACATCAACCGCGACCACCTCGCCCTGAAGACCGCGGAGGGCCGCGCCCTGGCCGCGGTCATCCGCGACCAGCGCCCCGGCATCGTCTACGACCTGCACGAGTACGGTGCCACACCCCGGTTCTACGACAAGGACCTCTTCGACCTGTGGCCGCGCAACCTCAACACCCACGATGCCGTCCACGACGAGGCCAGGATCCTGTCCGAGGCGTACGTCCGGCCCGCGGCCCGGCGGGCCGGCCACTCGACCGGGACCTACGGCATCTGGACCGACCCCGAGACCGGCGAGCCGGTCAAACAGGTCGCCGGAGACGGACAGGAGCGCATACTGCGCAACATGTCCGGTGTGAAGCACTCCGTCGGGCTGCTCATCGAGAGCCGCGTCGACCCGCTCAGCGAGGCGGAGAAGGCGGACGAGGCGCTCAACAACCGGCGCCGGGTCACCTCTCAACTGGACGCGCTCCAGGGCATGTTCGGATACACCGATGAGCGCCGGGCGCGCATCGGGGCGACGACGGCGCGGGCCCGGCTCGAGGGCTACGCCGACACCGGTCCCGTCTACGTCGGCGGCGCCGACAACGATGCGCCCGAACCGGATGAAATCATCCCGAACCCGCCCTGTGGCTATCGGCTCACCGCCGCCCAGTACGCCGAGGTGGGCGACGAACTCGCACTGCACGGAGTACGCGTGCGCAAGGACGGCGAGGGTGTGCTCGTGCCCCTGCGTCAGCCCCTGCGGGCACTTGTGCCCCTGCTGCTCGACGACCGGGCCGAGTACCACCTGACCGGAGGTTCATCCGAAACCGCATGCTGAGAGGGGTGAAATTCCGCCACACGTGGTAGCAGCGTTACGAGGACCCGCGTCCTCACCTGCTGTCCCGATGAAAGGTGCCGCCTGTGACGCAAGAACGACCAACCGACAAGGACTCCCCGGAGGGAGCCGCGCTGCCGGGGTCGGAAGCGGGACTGCCCGGTCAGGACCGGCCGCAGACCGACCGCATCGTCTTCGGCGTCACGGCGGTCCTCACCCTCGCCTTCGTGATCTGGGGCGCGACGGCGACCGACTCGCTCGAAGACGTCTCCACCAGCATGCTCGGCGGGCTGATGCACAACGGCGGCTGGGCGTTCATGCTCGCCGCCTCCGGCTTCGTCGTGTTCGCCCTCTGGCTCGCGATGAGCCGCTACGGCCGTATCCACCTCGGTGCGGAGGGCGAGGAGCCCGAGTTCCGCACCGTGTCGTGGGTCGCGATGATGTTCAGTGCGGGTATGGGCATCGGCCTGATGTTCTACGGCGTGAGCGAGCCGCTCTCGCACTACGGCACGCCCCCGCCGGGCACCGACCCGGCCGACTCCGGCGAACGCATGGAGACGGCCATGGCCACCACCCTGTTCCACTGGACGCTCCACCCCTGGGCGATCTACGCGGTGGTCGGCCTCGCCATCGCCTACAGCACCTTCCGCAGGCGCCGGCGGCAGACCATCAGCGCCGTGTTCACCCCGCTCATCGGCAAGAAGAACGCCAACGGCGGCATCGGCCGGGCCATCGACGTCCTCGCGATCATCGCGACCGTCTTCGGCTCCGCCGCCTCCCTGGGTCTGGGCGCGCTCCAGATCGGCTCCGGTGTCCAGGAGCTGAAGTGGATGGACGAGGTGAGCACCGGGCTGCTCGTCACGATCATCGCGGTGCTGACCCTGGCCTTCGTCGCGTCCGCCATCTCCGGTGTGGAGAAGGGCATCCAGTGGCTGTCCAACACCAACATGGTGCTGGCGCTGATCCTCGCCCTGTTCGTGTTCGTGGCGGGCCCGACCATCATCGTCCTGGACCTGCTGCCGACCTCGGTGTTCGCCTACCTCGGCGACCTTCCCCAGCTGGCCGGCCGGACCGAGGCGAGCGGGGGCGAGGGCGTCGCCGACTGGCTGGGCAGCTGGACGGTCTTCTACTGGGCGTGGTGGATCTCCTGGACGCCGTTCGTCGGCATGTTCATCGCCCGCATCAGCCGGGGCCGCACGATCCGCCAGTTCGTCGGCGGAGTCATCCTCGTGCCCAGCACGGTCAGCCTGATCTGGTTCGCGATCTTCGGCGGCTCGGCCATGAAGATGCAGGAGGAGGGCCGGCTCGGCAAGGAGGCGACACCGGAGGGGCAGCTCTTCGACGTGCTCCAGCAGTTCCCCGTCGCCACCGTCACGAGCCTGCTCGTGATGATCCTCGTCGGCATCTTCTTCGTCTCGGGCGCCGACGCGGCCTCCATCGTCATGGGCACCCTGTCGCAGAAGGGCGCGCTCGAACCGGGCCGGTTCGTGGTGGTGTTCTGGGGCGTGGTCACCGGTGCGGTGGCCGCGATCATGCTGCTGGTCGGCAGCGGCCAGGGCGACGCCCTGACCGGTCTGCAGAACCTCACGATCCTCGCGGCCGCGCCGTTCGTCGTCGTGATGATCTTCATGTGCGTCGCCCTCATGCGCGACCTGCGCCGTGACCCGGTGATCGTGCGCGAACAGATGGGCTCCGAGGCCGTCGAGATGGCCGTGATGGAAGGCCACAAGAAGTACGACGGAGAGTTCGAGTTCCGCGTCGGCCCGGGCCGCGGCCCGGACGTCGAAGGAGACCCGATCGGCAAGCACTGATCCGCACGGCGACGGCGGCCCGGGTGCTCGGCACCCGGGCCGCCCGCTGCCGTCCGCACGAGCCCCACGGCCGGCTCACGGGTCCCCTCACCCGGCCGGAACCGGAGGCCGGACCAGGTGCCGCGCGTCTCAGCCGGTGACCAGCCGGGCCGCCTCCTGCGCACACCCCCAGGCCACGGTGACGCCCGCGCCGCCGTGGCCGTAGTTGTGCACCAGGAGCCGCCCGTCCGGCAGGGTGTCACGCTCCAGCCGCACCGCGGGCCGGGTGGGCCTGAGGCCCACCCGGTGCCCCAGCACCCGGGCCCCGGCGATCTCCGGCCGGAGGGCCGCGCAGCGGCGGACGATCGCCTCCGCCGTCGCGGGGTCGGGCTCCGGCGACCACGCGTCCTCCTCGGAGGTACCGCCGAGGACGAGCCCGCCCGGCTGCGGGAACAGGTACGCGTGGTCCCCGGCCACGTCGGTGGAGACCAGCCAGGTGTCGATCCCGGGGTTCTCCACCACGACCAACTGCCCGCGCACCGGCCGCACGGAAGGGTCCGGCACGAGCTCCCGCGCGGCGAGTCCCGTGCAGTTGACCACGACCGGCGCGTCCGCCTCCGCGAAGGCGGACACCGTACGCGTCTCGACCACACCGCCCGCCGCGACGAACCGCTCCCGCAGCCACGGCAGATGGACCGGCATGTCGATGAGCGGCAGCCGAGCCCACAGGCCCGTGCCCGCGTACTCGTCGGGCGTGGCCGCCCGCAGCCCCGGCACCCGGCCCGCCAGCCATGCGCCGGCCTCGTCGAGGAGGGTCTCGCCCTGTACCCCTTCGACCATCCGTACGCCGGCCGGTTCGGTCCCCGCGGCCAGCTCCTCGTACACCTCCAGCGACCGCAGCGCCCACACGCGTGCCGTGGCGACCGGCTCGATCCGGTACGGCCACCACAACGCGCCCGCAACGGCGGAGGTGGTCGCCCCTACGGCGTCCCGCGTCCACACCCGCACCCGCCGGCCCCGCTCCGCCAGGGCCAGGGCGGTCGTCAGCCCGATCACCCCGCCGCCGACCACCACGATCTCGCCACTCAGCTCACTCGACATGCCGGGACCGTAGCGGAATCCGTCATGCCGTGCTCACATCACGCGCAGTGTGGGGATACTCACCGTATGTGTGCCGAGTACGCGACCTTCGGCCTGGCGCCCGCGATGCGGGCCGGGGGAGTCCGCAGCGACGGTGGTTACCGGGTCCACCGGGATTTCGTCGACTTCATCGTCGACGGACGCCCCCTGCTGTTCCAGCTCTCCGACCTCGACGCGGTCTCCCCGCTCGCCGCCGACGTCCCACCCGCGATCTTCACGGCGCAGGTCCGCAGCCTCCTCCTGGAGAGCCCGGCCCCGCTGCCCGACGGCCGCTACGTCGTCTACGGCTGCCCCGAGTGCGAGGACCTGGCCTGCGGCGCCGTCACCGCGGTGATCCGCAGCGACGGCGAGGACGTCATCTGGCAGGACTTCGCCTGGCAGACCGACGACCACGCCGACCTGGAGCTCAACGGCTACCACGGCATAGGTCCGTTCCGCTTCCGCGGCCCCGAGTACCGGACGGCGCTCGGCGCCCTGCTGAACGGCTCCGAGCCCGAATCCCGGCGCCGCGTCCTGCTGATCGGCGCTCGCGTCGCCGTCCTCGCCAAGCTGGCCGCCGCCTTGCGCACCATCGGCGTCGGCGCCGACATCTCCCAGAACGCCGACGGCGTACCCGCCGGCGAACTCCGCGGCTACGGCGCCGTCGTCCTCGGCCACGCGGCCGGGGAGCAGGAACGTGCCGCCGTCCGCCGCGCCTTCGAACGGGCAGGGGTCCCGGTCGCCCACGTCGACGGCCTCGCCCCGATCGTTCCGCTCCTCGTCGCCCAGGTCGAACATGCCCTGGACCGCACCCCGGCCGGCCGGCGCCGCCTCGCCGGCCTCACCGCGGCCGACGGCACAGCCGACGTCGAGGTCACCTCCCCGTGCCGGGTCACCCTGACCGCGTACCGCCTCGACCGGCTCTCCCGCACCCACACCCATGAGATCTTCGACGGCGTCCTCGAAGCGGGCCGCCACCGCCTCGCCCTCGACCCGAAGACGGCCAGGGGCCGCTCGTACGTCGTGGCGCGCACCTCCACCGGCGTCCTGGCGGCGGCCGTGCGGCACTGAGCGGCCCGGCGGCCAGTGCCGCGGCAGGCGACGTCCGCCCGTGAGGGCCGGGCGTCGCGACGAGGCGAACGTCGCCTGGCGCGGTACTAGGATCGACGCCCTGATGACTGCCACCCTCGTCGCCAAGAACCTCGCCGCCGGCCACGGTGACCGCTCGCTGTTCACCGGGCTCGACCTGGTCGTCGCCCCCGGCGATGTGATCGGCCTGGTCGGGGCCAACGGAGCAGGCAAGTCCACCCTGTTGCGGATGCTCGCCGGGCTCACCGCCCCCGAGCAGGGCGAACTGCGCCTGTCCCCGCCGGCCGCCACCGTCGGCCACCTCCCGCAGGAACCGGACCGCCGGCCCGGCGAGACCGTACGGGCGTTCCTGGCCCGCCGCACCGGCGTCGCCGAGGCCCAGCGCGTCATGGACGAGGCCACCCAGGCCCTGGTCGACGGGGCGCCCGGCGCCGACGACGCCTACGCCGCCGGCCTGGAGCGCTGGCTCGGCCTGGGCGGCGCAGACCTCGACGAACGCGCCGAGGAGGTCGCCGACGGCCTCGGTCTGGCGGTCGGCCTGGACCAGCCGATGACGTCCCTGTCCGGCGGCCAGGCGGCCCGCGCCGGACTCGCCTCCCTGCTCCTGTCCCGCTACGACGTCTTCCTCCTGGACGAGCCGACCAACGACCTCGACCTGGACGGCCTGGAGCGCCTGGAACGCTTCGTGCGCGGTCTGCGCGCCGGAACGGTGGTCGTCAGTCACGACCGCGAGTTCCTCACCCGCACCGTCACCAAGGTTCTCGAACTCGACCTCACCCAGCGGCAGATCAACCTCTTCGGCGGCGGCTACGAGGCCTACCTGGAGGAGCGTGAGGTCGCCCGCCGCCACGCCCGCGACGAGTACGAGGAGTATGCCGACAAGAGGGCCGCCCTCCAGGACCGCGCGCAGACGCAGCGCTCCTGGATGGACAAGGGCGTGAAGAACGCACGCCGCAAGGCGGGCAACGACAACGACAAGATCGGCCGCAAGTTCCGCAGCGAGGCCAGCGAGAAGCAGGCCGCGAAGGCCCGCCAGACCCAGCGCATGATCGAGCGCCTGGACGTCGTGGAGGAGCCCCGCAAGGAATGGGAACTGCGGATGGAGATCGCGTCCGCGCCGCGCTCCGGCGCGGTCGTCGCGACCCTGCGGGACGCCGAGCTGCGCCGCGGCGACTTCGTCCTCGGCCCGGTGTCCCTGCAGATCGACTGGGCGGACCGGGTGGCGGTGACGGGAGCGAACGGCGCCGGCAAGTCCACGCTGCTCGCCGCCCTCCTCGGCCGTGTCCCGCTGGACGCCGGGCACGCCGCGCTCGGCTCGGGCGTCCTGCTCGGCGAGGTCGACCAGGCCCGCAAGCTGTTCCACGGCGAGGAGTCGCTGCTCGACGCCTTCCGCACGGCAGTCCCGGACACCGAACCGGTCGAGATCCGCACCCTCCTGGCCAAGTTCGGCCTCAAGACGGACCACGTCCTGCGCCCCGCGGCGAGCCTCTCCCCGGGCGAGCGCACCCGGGCCGCGCTGGCACTGCTCCAGGGCCGGGGCGTCAACCTCCTGGTCCTCGACGAGCCGACCAACCACCTGGACCTGCCGGCCATCGAGCAGCTGGAGGCCGCCCTCGACGCCTACGAGGGCACCCTCCTGCTGGTCACCCATGACCGTCGCATGCTGGACGCCGTGCACGTGAACCGCCGCCTGGAGGTGGCGGACGGCAAGGTGACCGAGCGCTAGCGGGCCGTCAGACGTGTGGCCAGCTGCGGGTAGTCGACGACGAATCCCTCCTCGTCGAACTCCAGATCGCTGCGGAAGTCGCCCGAGGAGAAGCGGACGCGCCCTGGTCGCAGATGCGTGTAGGTCTGCCGCGACGGCCGCACGGCCAGGTCCGGCACCGACACCCAGGCCATCAGGAACTCCCGCTCCCCGGGCACCCGGTGGAGCCCGTGCCGGAGCACCGGCATGGTGTTGGTGAGCGGGCACAGCCCGAGGTCGCAGTCGAGTGCTCCGTCGACCGCGGGCAGCGGCTCGCCGTCCGCGGTCCACCGGCCGTGACCGTCGTGCCGCAGGTCGAGCGTGCGCAGGCCGCCCGCGGTCTCGGCCGTCACCCGCAGGCTACGGGTCACGAACCCGTCGGCCGTGTCGAGTTCGTACGTGACCCAGTACGGCTCGGGTTCGGTCCCGACGGCCCGCCCGCGCGCCCGCAACACGCCTTCCCCTTGCTCGGGCCAGGCGGTCTCGAACCCCCGGCCGGCGAACACTTCCCAGGTGATGGCGGACATACCTTCACTCTAAGCATGAAAGTGGGGTGAAGCCCCGCCATTCAGGGGCGCGGGGAACTGCGCGACCAGCCACAACGGACCCGCAGCTCCCCACGACGCCGGTCGTCAGCGACGACCGCCCTTCGGATCCACCAGCCCCGCCCGGCGCAACGCGTCAGCCATCGCACTGTTGGCCGGCGGCGCAGCCTGCCGCTGCTGACCACCGCGACCGCCGCCGCCCTGCCGCTGCTGCGGCGGACGACCGCCGCGCTGCCGGCGCTCACCCGGGCCGCCGCCCTGCTGCCCCTGCCGCGCCGCCTCGTCCTCCAGACGCAGCGTCAGCGAGATCCGCTTGCGCGGGATGTCGACGTCGAGGACCTTGACCTTGACGATGTCGCCGGGCTTCACCACGTCCCGCGGGTCCTTCACGAACGTCTTCGACATGGCGGAGACGTGCACCAGGCCGTCCTGGTGGACGCCGACGTCGACGAACGCCCCGAACGCGGCGACGTTCGTCACGACGCCCTCCAGGATCATCCCGGATGACAGGTCGGAGATCTTCTCCACGCCCTCCTTGAAGACGGCCGTCTTGAAGGCCGGGCGCGGGTCACGGCCGGGCTTCTCCAGCTCCTTGAGGATGTCGGACACCGTCGGCAGACCGAACGACTCGTCCACGAAGTCCTGCGGCTTCAGCGAGCGCAGCACCGCCGTGTTGCCGATCAGCGCGGCGACCTCCTGCCCGGCGGTCTTCACCATGCGCCGGACCACCGGATAGGCCTCCGGGTGCACGCTCGACGCGTCCAGCGGGTCGTCACCGCCGCGGATCCGCAGGAAGCCCGCGCACTGCTCGTACGCCTTCGGGCCGAGCCGCGCCACCTTCTTCAGCTCACCGCGGGCCTTGAACGGCCCGTTCTGGTCCCGGTGCGCCACGATGTTCTCGGCGAGCCCGGAGGTGATGCCGGAGACCCGGGCGAGGAGCGGGGCCGACGCCGTGTTGACGTCCACGCCCACGCCGTTCACACAGTCCTCCACCACCGCGTCCAGCGAACGCGACAGCTTCACCTCGGACAGGTCGTGCTGGTACTGGCCGACGCCGATCGACTTCGGGTCGATCTTCACCAGCTCGGCCAGCGGGTCCTGGAGCCGCCGGGCGATCGACACGGCGCCGCGCAGCGACACGTCCATGTCGGGCAGTTCCTGCGAGGCGAAGGCGGACGCCGAGTACACGGACGCGCCGGCCTCGGACACCATCACCTTGGTGAGGTTCAGCTCGGGGTGCTTGGTGATCAGTTCGCCGGCGAGCTTGTCGGTCTCGCGGGAGGCGGTGCCGTTGCCGATGGCGACCAGCTCGACCGCGTGCTCCTTCGCCAGCCGGGCCAGCTTGGCGATGGCCTCGTCCCACCGGTTGGCCGGGACGTGGGGGTGGATGACGTCCGTGGCGACGACCTTGCCGGTCGCGTCGACGACGGCGACCTTCACGCCGGTACGGAAACCGGGGTCGAGGCCGAGCGTGGCGCGGGTGCCCGCCGGGGCGGCGAGCAGCAGGTCGCGCAGGTTCGCCGCGAAGACCCGCACGGCCTCGTCCTCGGCGGCGGTGCGCAGCCGCAGCCGCAGGTCGATGCCGAGGTGGACGAGGATGCGGGTGCGCCACGCCCAGCGGACGGTGTCCTTCAGCCACTTGTCGCCGGGGCGGCCCCGGTCGGCGATCCCGAACCTGTGGGCGACGATCCCCTCGTACGAGGAGGGGCCGTCGGTCTGCTCCTCGGGCTCCAGGACGAGATCGAGGATCTCTTCCTTCTCCCCGCGCAGCATGGCGAGGACACGGTGCGAGGGCAGCTCCGTGAACGGCTCGGCGAAGTCGAAGTAGTCGGCGAACTTCGCCCCCGCCTCCTCCTTGCCCTCCCGCACCTTGGCGGCCAGCCGCCCGCGCACCCACATGCGCTCGCGCAGCTCGCCGATGAGGTCGGCGTCCTCCGAGAACCGCTCCGTGAGGATGGCCCGGGCGCCGTCGAGGGCTGCCTGCGGATCGGCCACGCCCTTGTCGGCGTCGACGAACGCGGCGGCCGCGGCGAGGGGATCGACGGACGGATCGCCCAGCAACCCCTCCGCCAGCGGCTCCAGTCCCGCCTCACGGGCGATCTGCGCCTTGGTGCGCCGCTTGGGCTTGTACGGGAGGTAGATGTCCTCCAGGCGCGCCTTCGTCTCGGCGCCCCGGATGCTCGCCTCCAGCTCCTCGGTGAGCTTGCCCTGCTCGCGCACCGAGTCCAGGATCGCCTTCCGGCGCTCCTCCAGCTCCCGGAGGTAGCGCAGCCGCTCCTCGACGCTGCGCAGTTGCGCGTCGTCGAGCATCTCGGTCGCTTCCTTGCGGTAGCGGGCGATGAAGGGCACCGTGGAACCGCCGTCGAGCAGTTCCACGGCGGCCCTGACCTGCCGCTCCCGTACGCCGAGCTCCTCGGCGATCCTGCCTTCGATGGACACTGCGTTGATGGACCCGTTGGACCCGGGTGTCGTCACGATCCCGTACCGCCTTCTCCACTGAGGTTGCGCGGCAATTGTGGCAGGTGACACCGACACCCGGGGATCAGGGCGGTACCCGGCAGGTCGCGGTCCGGATCAGGCCCTGCGGGTGGAGGACGAGGCTCCGCCGAACAGGCGGGCGAGGGCCCGGAAGGGCAGCGTCACAACGGTGGCGATGGCGCCGCCGATCTGGCGCAGCACGTCTGCGATGGCACGGAACACGGAAATTCCCCTTTCTCCACTGCCGGCCGCGCGGCCGGTGGAGTGCGGGTACCTCACAGACGCGTCACTATGCGTCATCCCTTGCCGATGAGATCCGCGGGGAAGGCCCCCGCCCCGAGCGCCGCGTGCGCGAACATCCCGCCCAGCTCGGTCAGCCGGGCCACTCCCTCCGGGCCCAGGTGCTCGTACGGGGCGCGGTCCAGACGGTCCGTCGCGTCCTCGATCTCCCGGCGCAGGGACGCGCCCTGCTCGGTGAGGTCGCCGGAAGCCTCCAGCAGTCCGCGTCCCCGCAGCCGTGCGCTCGCCGCGTTCCACTCGTCCCGGCTCCAGCCCCGGGTGCCGCACACCCACTTCGGGGTCATGCCCTTGCCCGTCGCCGTGTGGGTCACCATGGCCTCCAGCCCGTCGAGGCCCGCGGACGTCAGGGCTGCCAGGTGCCCGTCGCCCCGGTGCTCGCGCAGCAGGGTCGCCGCGTGCCAGTAGGCGAGGTGCGGCTCCTCGGGGACGGGCAGATCGGCGTGCGCCGAGTACAGCGGCCGGGCCGCGCGCGAGCAGGCCTCGGCGGCGCGCAGGGCGAGCCGTGCCGCCTCGGCCATCTCCGCCGATGCCAGGGCCTGCGCGCCGAGCAGGCGCCGCAGGGTCGCGTCGACCGCGCGCATGCGTGCCGCCAGGACCTGCGCGGGTGCGGCGGTCTCCCACACCGCCGGCACGTACCGGGCGACGAGCTCGTGCTTGTAGTTGTAGAAGGCGGCCGTCACGGCCCCCGCCCCGACCGGTCCGAAGGCGGCGGCCCGTACGGCGAAGTTCACGGCACGCGGGTCGGTGACCCCGACGGCGCCCAGCTCCCGCCCGAGGTCGGGGGAGAAGTAGTGCGCCGCGTGCAGCGAGTTGAGCACGTTGTGGCAGCGCCGGCCGGCGCGCGGCTCCAGAGCGGTGGTCGTCATGCCGGGCAGGTTACCAACCGCTTGGTATGTCCGTCAGGGCCGTGTGTCCCGTGGCAGGAAAGGTGGGGTACTCGTCCTTGCGGCCATGCTCGGCCGCCGCGAAGAATCGACGGCATGGCCCCCCGCACGGTTCTCGCCGTTCTCTTCGACGGCCTGCAGAGTCTCGACGTCACCGGGCCCGTGGAGGTCTTCGCGGGCGCGGAACTGCTCGCACCGGGTACGTACCGGATCCGCACCGCCTCTCTCGACGGGGCCCCCGTGCGGACCACCAGCGGCCTGACCCTCGTGCCCGACGGGTCTCTGACCACCGCACCGGACCCGGACATCCTCCTCGTCCCCGGCGGCACGGGCAGCCTGCGGCCCGACCCGCGCCTGGTGGCCTGGGTGCGCGAGAGGGGCCCGCGCGCCGGCCGCCTGGTCTCCGTGTGCACCGGCGCGGCCGTGCTGGCCGCGGCGGGCCTGCTGGACGGCCGCCGCGCCACGACCCACTGGGCGTACTGCGACCGGCTCGCCCGCGAGCACCCGTCCGTCACGATCGACCCCGACCCGGTCTACGTACGCGACGGACACATCGCCACCTCGGCCGGAGTCACCGCCGGGATCGACCTGGCCCTCGCCCTGGTCGAGGAGGACCTGGGCCGGGACTCCGCTCTCACCATCGCCCGCCACCTGGTGGTGTTCCTGCGCAGACCTGGGAGCCAGGCCCAGTTCAGCGCCCAGCTCGCGGCCCAGACCGCACAGCGCGAGCCGCTGCGGGACGTCCAGCGCTGGATCACCGACCACCCCGACGCGGATCTCTGCGTCGAGACCCTGGCCGCCCGCGCCCGCCTCTCACCCCGCCACTTCGCCCGCGCCTTCCGCGCGGAGACCGGTATGACACCGGGCCGCTACGTGGACCGCGTCCGCCTCGAACACGCCCGGCGCCTCCTGGAGGACACCGCCGACGGCGTCGAGGAGATCGCCCGCGCCAGTGGCTACGGCACGCCCGAGGCCATGCGCCGTGCCTTCGTCAGGACCCTGGGCACGCCCCCGGCCGAGTACCGCCGCCGCTTCCGCCCCGCGACCACGCCCTGAACCCCCGAATTCCGCCTGCTGAAGGGACCCCATGCAGATCGCCGTCGTCCTCTACGACCGCTTCACCGCCCTCGACGCCGTCGGCCCCTACGAGACCCTCGGCCGGCTCCCGGACGCGGAGACCGTCTTCGTCGCCGAGGAAGCCGGCCCCGTGCGCAACGATTCCGGGAACCTCGCGCTCGTCGCCGACCGGTCCCTGGCCGATGTACCCCACCCCGACATCATCGTGGTCCCCGGCGGCCCGGGCCCGCTCCCCCTCGCGGCGGACGGTCCCCTGCTCACCTGGCTGCGCACCGCCGACGCCACCAGTACCTGGACGACGTCCGTGTGCACCGGCTCCCTGCTGCTCGCCGCGGCCGGACTGCTCCGGGGCCGCCGCGCGACGTCCCACTGGCTGGCCCTGGAGGAACTGAAGCGCCACGGCGCCGACCCGACGGGGGAGCGGGTCGTCACCGACGGCAAGTACGTCACGGCTGCCGGTGTCTCCTCCGGCATCGACATGGGGCTGACCCTGCTCGGCCGGATCGCGGGCGACGACCACGCGCGGCTCGTCCAGCTCGGCACCGAGTACGACCCGCAGCCTCCCTACGACGCCGGATCACCCGAGAAGGCCCCCGCGCACCTCGTCGAACTGTTCCGCGAGCACTCCGGGGTCATCCTGACGTAGGCACGCTCCAGTCGAACCGCGGCTGCCGGCGCTCCAGGAACGCGGCGACACCCTCCGCGGTGTCGCCGCTCGCGCGGGCCTGCCCGGCCCAGTGCGCGTCCCGGTCCGTACGCCCGTCCGCGAACTCCTTGGCAGCCGCTTGCGTCAGCTGCGAGCGGGACACCAGGATCCGGGTGAACTCCTCGACCCGCTTGCCGAGTTCGCCCCCGGGCAGCACCTCGTCCACCAGCCCGGAGCGCAGCGCCCTCGGCGCGTCGATCAGCTCGCCGGAGAACAGCAGGTACTTGGCGGTGGCCGGCCCCACCAGGGACACCAGCCGCCGGGTCGAGGACGCCGGGTACACGATGCCGAGCTTCGCGGGGGTCACACCGAACAGCGCTCCCTCCTCGGCGAACCGCAGATCGCAGGCCGCGGCCAGCTGCGACCCGCCGCCCACGCAGTGGCCCCGGATCGCGGCCAGCGTCGGCTTCGGGAACGCGGCCAGCGCCTCCTCGGCCCGCACGGCCAGCCCCTGCGCCTCCTCCGGCGAGCCCCGCAGCGTCGAGATGTCGGCCCCGGCGCAGAACGTCCCGCCCTCGCCGGTCAGCACCAGCGCCCGCACGGCCGCATCGCCCGCGAGCTCCTCCAGCAGCGGCGGGAGAGAGCGCCACATGGCGGCCGTCATGGCGTTGCGCTTCTCGGGATGACGTATGACGACCGTCGCGACCGACCCGGTCGCACGGCACTGCAGCTGCGGCTCCATGCGCCGGATGCTATCCGGACGCCAAACCCGTACAACCCGAATAGTTCGCCAAGACGGCACAACAGGGACAGGACCAGTCCCACAACTGACCGTGTCATACGCCAACGGTCAGAAGCGTTCGATACCTGCTGACTTGTGTTCAGTCACGGGTGCGAGGCGCATCGTTCCCAACACTCGAGGTGTGGCGACAATCGAGCGCGAGGGTGGCGACCGGACTATGGACGACCAGGGGCGTGGGTTCGGTCCGCGCCCGGAGGGCGGTGCGGCGCCCCTCGGCCCGGCGCCCGCGGACCCGCTGCCGTACGAAGGGGTCTGGAGGTTCACCGCACCGGCGGTCGAAGCCTCGGTCCCGCAGGCACGGCACGCCGTACGGGACCTGCTGCGGCGTCAGGGAGTGCCGGTCTCGGACGACCTGGCCCAGGGGCTGCTGCTGATCGTCTCGGAGCTGGTGACGAACGCGGTGAAGCACGCGGCGGTGCTGTCGCCGACGATCGCCGTCGAACTGGCCGTCGGCGCCGACTGGCTCCGGGTGTCCGTGGAGGACAACCACCCCTACCGGCCCACCGCCCTGGAGACCGACCACGGCCGGACCGGGGGGCGGGGGCTGCTCCTGGTGCGCGAGGTCACCCGGGAGGCGGGCGGCATGTGCGAGGTCGATCACACCGCGAGCGGCGGCAAGGTGATCTGGGCCGCCCTGCCGCTCAAACCCGCGCGCTTCGCGTAGGGCCCGTCGCCGGGCCCCGGTCACCAGCCGGCCGAGGGGCCCGTCAGCTCCCTGATCGCCGGCCGGGCCGCGTCCAGGACGGTCATGAACCAGGACGAGAACGTGTCCTTGGCGTGCCGCTCCGCCAGCTCCGGAGGGGTCACGAACACCGTCGACGCCACCTCCTCCGGGTCCGGCCGCACCACGGCCTGCACCATGCCGACGAAGAGGTGGTTGTACTCCTGCTCCACCAGACCGGACTCAGGGTCCGGGTGGTTGTAGCGGACCGTGCCCGCCTCGGCCAGCAGCGACGGGGAGGCGCCGAGCTCCTCGAACGTGCGCCGCGCCGCCGCCGCGAAGGGCGCCTCGCCGGGGTAGGGGTGGCCGCAGCACGTGTTGGACCACACACCGGGGGAGTGGTACTTGCCCAGCGCGCGCTGCTGGAGCAGCAGCCGGCCGTACTCGTCGAAGAGGAACACGGAGAACGCCCGGTGCAGCTGTCCGGGCGGCTGGTGGGCGGCGAGCTTCTCCGCGGTGCCGATCGTCACGCCGTCCTCGTCGACCAGTTCCAGCAAAATCGCGTCTGCGGTGCCGTTCGACGGGTTGTGCGTCGCGGTGGCAGGTGTGATCGGCATACCCATCCTTCACATCGGTCTTCGCGCCCCAAGTCTGCCGTACGAATCCGGCACTCCCGGCACTTCGCGGCCGGCCCGCATGTCCCGCGCGGCGACGCGGACCGTGGCGGCACCGGTCGGACACCGGAAAGGGACCCGGTAGAGGATCGTGCCCGGCCAGGCAGGCGGAAAATCGTCCCCACCGGCTCTGTGGGGCTCAGGACGCGGGCGCGCGGCGGAGGGTTGCGTTCTCCGGCGCACAGGTGGCGCAGTGCGCCCCCCGCCTCACGCGTCTCCCGGCCACCGCGTCAGTGACAGAGCCGCGCCTCGTGCTCCGCGTGCCCGCTCGGTTCCAGCTGGAAGGTGCAGTGCTCCACGTCGAAGTGGTCACCGAGACAGCCCTGGAGCTCGTGCAGCATCTTCTCGTGCCCTATCGCGTTCAGGGCCTCCGGGCTGACGACGACATGCGCCGACAGCACCGGCATCCCGGAGGTGATCGTCCAGGCGTGCAGGTCGTGGACGTCCTCCACGCCGTCCGTGGCGAGGATGTGCGACCGCACCTCCGCCATGTCGACGTCCTTGGGAGCGGCCTCCAGCAGCACGGACAGCGTCTCGCTCAGCAACCTCCACGTGCGGGGCGCGATCATCAGCGCGATGACGAGCGAGGCGATCGGGTCGGCGGCCTGCCAGCCCGTGAGCATGATCACCACGGACGAGACGATCACCGTGACCGAGCCCAGGGCGTCGGCCGCCACCTCCAGGAACGCGCCGCGCACATTCAGGCTCTCCTTCTGCCCGCGCATCAGCAGCGACAGCGACACCAGGTTCGCCACCAGGCCGATCGCACCGAACAGCAGCGCCAGCCGGCCCTCGGTCTCCGCCGGCGTGATGAAGCGCTGGACCGACTCGTACACGACGTAGCCGCCGGCCCCGAGCAGCAGCAGACAGTTGGCCAGGGCGGCGAGGATCTCGGCCCGGGCGTAGCCGAAGGTGGCCCGCTCGCTGGGCGGCCGGTTCGCGAAGTGGATCGCGAGCAGCGCCATGCCGAGGCCCAGGGCGTCCGTCGCCATGTGCGCGGAGTCCGCGACGAGCGCCAGCGAGTCGGCCAGGGTACCGCCGACGACCTGCACGACCACGATGCCGAGCGTGATGGCCAGCGCGACGCGCAGCCTGCCGCGGTACGCCGAGGTCGCCGTACCGCCGGCCGCCGCGCCGTGCGCGTGCCCGTGATCGTGCCCAGCCCCCATGAGAAGTCAGCCTCCCTGCGTCCGCCTGATCGTGCTCGGGGACCCCAGTGAACTACGGGGAGGGGGTATCCGCAACGCGGCACTGAACACCGTTGTCATGTGCTCTGACCTGCGGAAACGAAGAGCAGGTCAGGACGCTTGCCCGGGGCGGGAGCCGTGGTGCAGCAGCCAGCCCCGCCAGGCCGACTCGGTCATCTCACGCACCCCGCGCCGGGCGGTCCAGCCGAGCTCGGCGGCCGCCCGGGCGGCCGAGGCCACCGCCCGGGGTGCGTCGCCGGGGCGGCGCTCCTCGACGAGCGGAGGCCGGCGGTCGCCGGTGACCTCACCGATGACCGTGACCAGTTCACGGACCGAGACGCCCTCGCCACGGCCGATGTTGACCGTCAGATCACCCTTGCCGCCGCCCCCGGCCAGTCGCCGGGCGGCCGCCAGATGGGCCTCGGCCAGGTCGGCCACGTGAATGTAGTCACGGACGCAGGTGCCGTCCGGGGTCGGGTAGTCGTCGCCGAAGATCCGGGGCGCCTCGTCGCGCGTCAGCCGGTCGAAGACCATCGGGACGATGTTGAAGACGCCTGTGTCCGCCAGCTCCGGCGCGGCGGCGCCCGCCACGTTGAAATAGCGCAGACATACGGTGGAGATCCCGTGTGCCTCCCCCGCCGCCCGCACCAGCCATTCCCCGGCCAGCTTGGTCTCGCCGTACGGGTTCACCGGGGCGCAGGGCGTGTCCTCCGTGATGAGGTCCACACCCGGGTCGCCGTACACGGCGGCCGACGAGGAGAACACGAAGCGCTCGATCCCGGCCCCGGCGACCGCGTCCAGCAGGGTCGCCAGACCGCCGACGTTCTCCCGGTAGTACCGCGTGGGCTGCGCGACGGACTCGGCCACCTGCTTGCGCGCCGCGAGGTGCACCACCCCGGTGACGCCGTGCTCGGCGAAGACCTGCCGCAGCAGGTCCCCGTCCAGCGAGGAGCCGCGCACGAGCGGTACCTCGGCGGGGAGCCGCGCGGGCACCCCGGCCGACAGGTCGTCCAGGGCGAGGACGCTTTCCCCGGCCTCGGTCATGGCCCTGGCCACATGTGCTCCGATATAGCCGGCACCGCCGGTGATCAGCCACGTCATGGTCGCCCACCCTATGCGGCCCCGGACACCGCCCGCGCAATGTCCTCGTTGTCCGCTTAAGGACGCGCGGTTTGTGAGGCGGGCCCCGGATCCACGATGATGATCGCGGCAAGGGCTCGTGCGAACCACGTCGATCCAGCCGCCGAACGGGCGGTGAACGTGGCCCTCCCGGCATCCGATAGCCTCTGCCGACATGCCGCCCGGGAGCCACCGGAGAAGGCGCCCCCACCATGTACGTCACCGGCGCGGAAGCGCCGGTACCCAGGGAGTGAATTCGGTTGCCGACCGCCATCCTCACCGGCCAGCCGGTCCCCGGATCGTCGATCGAGGCCGACCTGCGGTCCCTCGGGTTCGACCTCCGGACCGCGACCGACGCCGCCGAGGCCGAGACCCTCCTCGCCGAGGTGCCGGGCGACGAGCGGGTCGCCCTGGTCGACGCCCGCTTCGTGGGGCACCTGCACGCGCTGCGCCTCGGCCTCACCGACCCCCGGTTCCCGCTCGCCGCGATCCCCGGTGCCGTCACCGCCCAGCCCGCCGGGCGCCAGGCGCTGACCCGGGCGATGGCACGCGAGAACTCCGCGGGCGGCGGCACCACCCTCGTCGACAGCCTCGCCGACCGCATCCTCACCGCCCTGGACGCCGACGGCACGGCGGTGCACCGCCCCGAGCTGGGCAGTCTCGTCGCCGCCGTCCCCGCCGACCCCCAGGCGCGCAACGAGGCACGGCAGGCGGTCACGGACATCGACGACGAGGCCGTACGCCTGAAGTCCGCCGTGAAGGCCCGCGACGGCTTCTTCACCACCTACTGCATCAGCCCGTACTCCCGCTACATCGCCCGCTGGTGCGCCCGCCGCGGCCTGACCCCGAACCAGGTCACCACCGCCTCGCTGATCACCGCCCTCATAGCGGCGGCCTGCGCGGCCACCGGCACCCGCGGCGGCTTCGTCGCGGCCGGCGTCCTGCTGATCGCGTCCTTCGTGCTGGACTGCACCGACGGCCAGCTCGCCCGCTACTCCCTGCAGTACTCCACGCTCGGCGCCTGGCTGGACGCCACCTTCGACCGGGCCAAGGAGTACGCCTACTACGCGGGCCTCGCGCTCGGCGCGGCCCGCGGCGGTGACGACGTCTGGGCCCTCGCCCTCGGCGCCATGGTCCTGCAGACCTGCCGGCACGTCGTGGACTTCTCCTTCAACGAGGCCAACCACGACGCCACCGCCAACACCAGCCCCACCGCCGCCCTCTCCGACAAGCTCGACAGCGTCGGCTGGACGGTCTGGGTCCGGCGGATGATCGTCCTGCCCATCGGCGAACGCTGGGCCATGATCGCCGTCCTGACGGCGGCCACGACGCCCCGCATCACCTTCTACGCACTGCTCGTCGGCTGCGCCTTCGCCGCCACGTACACCACGGCCGGGCGGGTGCTGCGCTCCCTGACCCGCAAGGCCAGGCGGACCGACCGGGCGGCCGCTGCCCTGGGTGACCTCGCCGACAGCGGTCCCCTCGCCCGGGGCTTCGCCGAGGCGCTGAGGAAGCCCGCCCGCGGGCTGCCGGGCTTCGCCGCCCCCGCCGTCGCCCTGCTCGGCGCTCTCACCGTCGTCCTCACCGCGGCGCTGACGGACTTCGGCGGCCCCTGGCCCCCCGTCGCGGCCCTCGCCTACGCCCTGACCTCCGGCCTCGCCGTGGCCCGCCCCCTCAAGGGCGCCCTCGACTGGCTGGTCCCGCCGTTCCTGCGCGCCGCCGAGTACGGCACCGTCCTGGTCCTGGCGGCCAAGGCGGACGTGGGCGGAGCCCTTCCGGCGGCATTCGGGCTGGTGGCCGCGGTCGCCTACCATCACTACGACACCGTCTACCGCATCCGCGGCGACGCCGGAGCACCCCCGGCCTGGCTGGTGCGCTCCATCGGAGGGCAGGAAGGGCGGACGCTGCTCGTCACCGTCCTCGCCGCGCTGCTCACCGCCTCGCAGTTCAAGGTCGCGCTCACGGTTCTCGCCGTGGCCGTGGCCCTGGTGGTGCTCGTCGAGAGCATCCGCTTCTGGGTGGCCGCCCACCAGGGCGGCGCATCCGCCGTACACGATGAAGGAGAAACCGCATGATCGGCCTCGTGCTCGCGGCCGGCGCCGGCCGGCGCCTGCGTCCCTACACCGACAGCCTCCCCAAGGCACTGGTGCCGGTCGGCCCCGCGGGCATAGACGGCGAACCCACCGTCCTCGACCTGACCCTCGGCAACTTCGCCGAGATCGGTCTCACCGAGGTCGCGATCATCGTCGGCTACCGCAAGGAGGCCGTGTACGCGCGCAAGGAGGCCCTGGAGCAGAAGTACGGCCTCAAGCTCACCCTCATCGACAACGACAAGGCCGAGGAGTGGAACAACGCCTACTCCCTGTGGTGCGGGCGTGACGCCCTCAAGGACGGCGTGATCCTCGCCAACGGCGACACGGTCCACCCGGTCTCCGTCGAGAAGACGCTGCTCGCCGCCCGCAGCGACGGCAAGAAGATCATCCTCGCCCTCGACACGGTCAAGGACCTGGCCGACGAGGAGATGAAGGTCGTCGTCGACCCCGCCAAGGGCATGACGAAGATCACCAAGCTGATGGACCCCGCCGAGGCGACCGGCGAGTACATCGGCGTCACCCTGATCGAGGGCGACGCCGCCCCCGAGCTGGCCGACGCCCTCAAGGCCGTGTGGGAGACCGACCCGCAGCAGTTCTACGAGCACGGCTACCAGGAGCTGGTCGACCGTGGCTTCCGCATCGACGTGGCGCCGATCGGCGACGTCAAGTGGGTGGAGATCGACAACCACGACGATCTCGCCCGGGGCCGGGAGATCGCATGCCAGTACTGACGAGGCTCATCCCCTCGCCGCTCGTCGTGGACATCCGCGCGGGTGCCCTCGACGACCTGGCGTGCGTCCTCGCCGACGAGCGCATCTCGCACTCCGGCCGTCTCGCCGTCGCCGTCAGCGGCGGCTCCGGCGCCAGGCTGCGCGAGCGCATCTCGCCGAGCATGCCCGGCGCCACCTGGTACGAGGTCGGTGGCGGCACTCTCGACGACGCGGTCCGGCTGGCGAGCGACATAAAGGCCGGTCACTTCGACGCGGTCGTCGGCCTCGGCGGCGGCAAGATCATCGACTGCGCGAAGTTCGCCGCGGCACGCGTCGGCCTGCCCTTGGTCGCCGTGCCCACGAACCTCGCGCACGACGGCCTGTGCTCGCCGGTCGCCACCCTCGACAACGACGCGGGCCGCGGCTCCTACGGCGTGCCGAACCCGATCGCCGTCGTCATCGACCTGGACGTCATCCGTGACGCGCCGGTCCGCTACGTCCGCGCCGGCATCGGTGACGCGATCTCCAACATCAACGCGATCGCCGACTGGGAACTGGCCAACCGCGTCAAGGACGAGAAGATCGACGGACTCGCCGCCGCCATGGCCCGCCAGGCGGGCGAGGCGGTGCTCCGGCACCCGGGCGGGATCGGCGACAACGACTTCCTCCAGGTACTCGCCGAGGCGCTCGTCCTCACCGGCATCGCGATGTCGATCTCGGGCGACTCGCGGCCGGCCTCGGGGTCGTGCCACGAGATCAATCACGCCTTCGACCTGCTGTTCCCCAAGCGTGCCGCCTCCCACGGCGAGCAGTGCGGTCTCGGCGCGGCCTTCGCGATGTGGCTGCGCGGGGCGCACGAGGAGTCGGCGTACATGGCGGAGGTCCTGCGCCGGCACGGCCTGCCCGTGCTGCCGGGCGAGATCGGCTTCACGACGGACGAGTTCGTCAAAGCCGTCGAGTTCGCCCCGGAGACCCGGCCCGGCCGCTACACCATCCTCGAACACCTCGACCTGAACACCGAACAGATCAAGGACACGTACACCGACTATGTCAAGGCCATCGGTAGCTGAACTACGCCCCGTCGTTCACCCCGCCGGGGTGAAGGACCGGCGCAGCGGTGAGCACTGGATGGGACGCCTCTACATGCGTGAGGTGTCCCTGCGGGTCGACCGCTACCTGGTGAACACCAGGGTCACGCCCAACCAGCTCACGTACCTGATGACCGTTTTCGGTGTGCTCGCGGCCCCGGCACTGCTGGTGCCGGGGATCCCGGGCGCCGTCCTCGGCGTGGTGTGCGTCCAGATGTACCTGCTGCTGGACTGCGTCGACGGCGAGATCGCGCGCTGGAAGAAGCAGTACTCGCTCAACGGCGTCTACCTGGACCGCGTCGGCGCCTATCTCACCGACGCCGCCGTGCTCACCGGCTTCGGCCTGCGCGCCGCCGACCTGTGGGGCAGCGGCCGCATCGACTGGCTGTGGGCCTTCCTCGGCACCCTGGCCGCCCTCGGCGCCATCCTGATCAAGGCGGAGACCGACCTCGTCGGCGTCGCCCGGCACCAGGCCGGAAAGCCGCCGGTCCAGGAGACCGCCGCCGAGATGCGCTCCTCCGGCATGGCCCTGGCCCGCAAGGCCGCCGCCGCCCTGAAGTTCCACCGCCTCATCCTCGGTATCGAGGCGTCCCTGCTGATCCTGGTCCTGGCGATCGCCGACCAGGCCCGCGGCGACCTGTTCTTCTCCAGGCTCGGCGTGGCGGTGCTGGCCGGCATCGCGCTCGTGCAGACCCTGCTGCACCTGGTGTCCATCCTCGCCTCCAGCAGGCTGAAGTGAGCGGCATGAAGGTCGGCGCCGTCATCATCACCATGGGCAACCGGCCCGAGGAACTGCGCGCCCTGCTCGACTCGGTCGCCAAGCAGGACGGCGACCCGGTCGATGTGGTCGTCGTCGGCAACGGCTCGCCCGTCCCGGACGTCCCCGAGGGCGTCCGCACCATCGAACTGCCCGAGAACCTCGGCATCCCCGGCGGGCGCAACGTCGGCATCGAGGCCTTCGGCCCCTCCGGCCGGGACGTCGACATCCTGCTCTTCCTCGACGACGACGGCCTGCTCGCGGGCCACGACACCGCGGAGCTGTGCCGGAAGGCGTTCGAGGCGGACCCGAAGCTCGGCATCGTGAGTTTCCGCATAGCCGACCCGGAGACCGGCGTCACCCAGCGCCGCCACGTCCCCCGGCTGCGCGCCGCCGACCCGATGCGCTCCTCGCGCGTCACCACCTTCCTCGGCGGCGCCAACGCCGTCCGCACCCGCGTCTTCGCCGACGTCGGCGGACTCCCGGACGAGTTCTTCTACGCCCACGAGGAAACCGATCTCGCATGGCGGGCCCTCGACGCGGGCTGGATGATCGACTACCGGTCCGACATGGTGCTCTACCACCCGACGACCGCTCCCTCGCGGCACGCCGTGTACCACCGCATGGTCGCCCGCAACCGCGTCTGGCTGGCCCGCCGCAACCTCCCCGCACCGCTCGTCCCGGTCTACCTCGGCGTGTGGCTGCTGCTCACTCTTGTGCGCCGTCCCTCCCGCAGTGCGCTGCGGGCCTGGTTCGGCGGATTCCGCGAGGGCTGGACCACTTCGTGCGGGCCCCGCAGGCCCATGAAGTGGCGTACGGTGTGGCGGCTGACCCGGCTGGGCCGGCCCCCCGTCATCTGACAAGCTCGTATCCGGGAACACCCCGGGAACCCCCGGGCCGTACCCCGGCCCCGGCTCCTGCCGGACCGGCACAGGCCGAGCATCTCGAAGACGAAAGTTTCCACTAGTGAGTGAGACAACGCACGACGCCACGGTCGCGGTGACCCCGCCCGCGGCGCCCGACGAGGGCCTCACGGCGAGGGAACTCGCCGCCAAGCACGGGCTGACCGTGAGCGGCGCCCGTCCGTCCCTCATCGAGTACGTCCGTCAGCTCTGGGACCGGCGGCACTTCATCCTCGCCTTCTCCCGGGCGAAGCTGACCGCCCAGTACAGCCAGGCCAAGCTCGGCCAGCTGTGGCAGGTGGCCACGCCGCTGCTGAACGCGGCCGTGTACTTCTTCATCTTCGGCCTGCTCCTGGAGGCCGACCGGGGGCTGCCCCGCGAGGTGTACATCCCGTTCCTCGTCACGGGTGTGTTCGTGTTCACCTTCACGCAGAGCTCGGTCATGGCGGGCGTGCGCGCGATCTCCGGCAACCTCGGCCTGGTCCGCGCCCTGCACTTCCCGCGCGCCTCCCTGCCGATCTCCTTCGCGCTCCAGCAGCTCCAGCAGCTGCTGTTCTCGATGATCGTGCTGTTCGCCGTCACGATCGGCTTCGGCCACTACCCGGACCTGTCCTGGCTGCTGATCGTGCCGGTGCTCGTGCTGCAGTTCTGCTTCAACACCGGCCTCGCGCTGATCATGGCCCGGGCGGGCGCCAAGACCCCCGACCTCGCGCAGCTGATGCCGTTCGTGATGCGGACCTGGATGTACGCGTCGGGAGTGATGTTCTCCATCCCGATCTTCCTGGCGGACAAGCCGGCCTGGATCGCGAACCTCCTGCAGTGGAACCCGGCCGCGATCTACATGGACCTGATGCGCTTCGCCCTGATCGACGACTACGGCGCGAAGTTCCTGCCCGACCACGTCTGGGCGGCCGCGGGCGCCTGGGCCGTGCTCTTCGCCGTGGGCGGCTTCGTGTACTTCTGGAAGGCGGAGGAGAGGTACGGCCGTGGCTGAGCAGAAGCAGGACGCACGCGTCCCCACCGTCGTCGCGGACGACCTGCACATCGTCTACCGCGTCAACGGCGCCAAGACCGGCAAGGGCAGCGCCACCGCCGCCCTCAGCCGCATCCTCAAGCGCGGCGAGGAGCGGGGCGTGCGCAAGGTGCACGCCGTGCGGGGCGTCTCCTTCGTGGCGTACCGCGGCGAGGCCATCGGCCTGATCGGCTCCAACGGTTCCGGCAAGTCGACCCTGCTGCGGGCCATCGCCGGGCTGCTCCCCGCCGAGCAGGGCAAGGTCTACACCGACGGTCAGCCCTCGCTGCTCGGCGTCAACGCGGCCCTGATGAACGACCTCACCGGCGAACGCAACGTCATATTGGGCGGGCTCGCCATGGGCATGTCCCGGGAGGAGATCAAGGAGCGCTACCAGGACATCGTCGACTTCTCCGGCATCAACGAGAAGGGCGACTTCATCACGCTGCCCATGCGCACCTACTCCTCCGGCATGGCGGCCCGGCTCCGCTTCTCCATCGCGGCGGCCAAGGACCATGACGTCCTGATGATCGACGAGGCCCTGGCGACCGGCGACCGCAAGTTCCAGAAGCGCTCCGAGGACCGCATCCGGGAGCTGCGCAAGGAAGCCGGCACGGTGTTTCTGGTCAGCCACAACAACAAGTCCATCCGCGACACCTGCAACCGCGTCCTGTGGCTGGAACGCGGTGAGCTGCGCATGGACGGCCCCACCGACGAGGTGCTCAAGGAGTACGAGAAGTTCACGGGCAAGTAGCCGGCATCCGGCCAGGGCCCCGACGGAACTGCTCCGGCGGGGCCCGGCGTCTGCAAAGGAAACGTCAACTCCGGCCCATCTCAGGAATCTTGGGGCCAATCGGTGTGTTCTCGTGATGCGCGGTACACCCTGACGAACCGTGTCGCGTTGTACAACGTAAGCTGTACCGGTCCCGAAACACGGCAATCAGGGCGATAATGCGCGACACCGCCCGTCGGACCGCCGTGCGGACGGCTGGGCGGCGTGTCCGAAATAGTGCGTATTGGGTCGGCAGTGTAGAACGGGAGATGTGACGGCGATGGCTACGGAAACTCCCCAGCTCCACGCAGCACGTGCCGTCCCCGCCCCGGGCAGTCGGCGGTGACGGGAACCGGCACGGCGCGCCCCCTCGATCCGGAGCGCGGCACGCTCGACAAGGCCGCCGGCGAGAACTTCCCGGTGGCCCCCTTCTTCCTGCCCCGGGCCTGGCGCACCGACCTCATGGCCGTCTACGGCTTCGCCCGCCTGGTCGACGACATCGGCGACGGTGACCTCGCCCCCGGCGGCGCCGACGCCCGGCTGCTCGGCGTCTCCCCGCAGGGGGCCGAGGACCGGCTGGTGCTGCTCGACGCCTTCGAGGCGGACCTGCGCCGGGTCTTCGACTCGACCCCGCGGCACCCCCTGCTGCGCCGCCTCCAGCCGACCGTGCGCCGGTGCGCGCTCAGCCCCGAGCCGTTCCTCGGCCTGATCGCCGCCAACCGCCAGGACCAGCTGGTCGGCCGCTACGAGACCTACGACGACCTGCTCGCCTACTGTGAGCTGTCCGCCAACCCCGTCGGCCGTCTCGTCCTCGCGGTGACGGGCACCTCGACGCCCGAGCGGATCCGCCGATCCGACATGATCTGCACGGCCCTCCAGATCGTCGAGCACCTCCAGGACGTCGCCGAGGACCTCGCCCGCGACCGCGTCTACCTGCCCGCCACGGACATGAAGCGTTTCCACGTCAGGGAAGCGGATCTCGCCACGGAATCCGCCGGAGCGTCGGTCCGTGCGCTGATTGCGTACGAAGCGCAAAGGGCCCGGGAGCTGCTGAATGAAGGCGCCCCCCTGGTGGGTAGCGTCCACGGCAGGCTGAAGCTGCTGCTCGCAGGGTTCGTGGCGGGGGGGAGGGCGGCCGTCCACGCGATCGCCGCCGCCGGATACGACGTACTTCCCGGCCCGCCCAAGCCCGGCAAGGTCCGGTTGCTGCGTGAGGTGGGCGTGACTCTGCGAGGAGAGGGGTGATCCGGGCCGTGGAGTCGGAACCACACGCATCCCCGCCGGTCCTCGCCGCCTACAGCTACTGCGAGGCCGTCACCGGACGCCAGGCACGGAACTTCGCCTACGGCATCCGGCTGCTGCCGACGCCCCAGCGCCGTGCGATGTCGGCGCTGTACGCGTTCTCGCGGCGGGTCGACGACATCGGCGACGGCGCACTCGCCGACGACGTCAAGGTGGCCCGCCTGGAGGAGACCCGTGCGCTGCTCACCCGGATCCGCGAGGACCGGGTCGACGAGGACGACACCGACCCGGTCGCCGTCGCCCTCGCGCACGCCGCCGGGGCCTTCCCGATCCCGCTCGGCGGCCTGGACGAGCTCATCGACGGCGTCCTCATGGACGTACGCGGCGAGACGTACGAGACCTGGGACGACCTGAAGGTCTACTGCCGCTGTGTCGCGGGCGCGATCGGGCGGCTCTCGCTCGGCGTCTTCGGCACCGAACCCAGGGCGCGCGGGGTGGACCGCGCGCCGGAGTATGCCGACACGCTCGGGCTCGCGCTCCAGCTCACCAACATCCTCAGAGACGTCCGCGAGGACGCTGTCGGCGGGCGGACCTACCTGCCCGCCGACGATCTCGCCAAGTTCGGCTGCTCGGTCGGCTTCAGCGGGCCACGGCCACCGGAGGGTTCCGACTTCGCGGGCCTCGTGCACTTCGAAGTGCGACGGGCCCGCGCCCTGTTCGCCGAGGGTTACCGGCTGCTCCCCATGCTCGACCGGCGCAGCGGCGCCTGCGTCGCCGCCATGGCGGGCATCTACCGCCGCCTGCTCGACCGCATCGAGCGCGACCCGGAAGCCGTGCTGCGCGGCCGCGTCTCGCTGCCCGGCCGTGAGAAGGCCTACGTCGCGGTGCGCGGCCTGTCCGGTCTGGACACTCGGCACGTGACCCGGCGAACCGTCAGGAGGCGTGCGTGAGGCAGACAGAGGCGTACGTGCGGCGGACAGCGGCCGCCGCCGGCGGAAAGCGGCGCGCAACCCTCCGGCCCGGGGCCGCGTCCCTGACGGAGACGGCCCGCCGTGCACCGTTCGAGCAGCACGCCCGGGCCGCGGGGGAGGGCGCGCGATGACCCAGGGCACACGGTCCGCAGGACCGGCCGCACCGGCGCGGCACACCGTCGTGGTGGGCGGCGGGCTCGCCGGTGTCACCACCGCGCTCGCGCTCGCCGACGCCGGTGTGCGCGTCACCCTGCTGGAGGGCAGGCCGCGACTCGGCGGGCTCGCCTTCTCCTTCCGGCGCGGCGACCTCACCGTCGACAACGGCCAGCACGTCTACCTGCGTTGCTGCACCGCCTACCGCTGGTTCCTCGACCGCATCGAGGGCGCGGAGCTCGCCCCGCTGCAGGACCGGCTGGACGTGCCCGTCCTGGACGCCGCCCGGCCCGAGGGGCGACGGCTCGGCCGGCTCCGGCGGGACGCCCTGCCCGTGCCGCTGCACCTGGGGCGCAGCCTCGCCGCCTATCCGCACCTGTCGCTCGCCGACCGCGCCAGGGTGGGCCGGGCCGCGCTCGCGCTCAAGGGGCTCGACCTGACCGACCCGGCGCTGGACACCCGGGACTTCGGCAGCTGGCTCGCCGCGCACGGCCAGTCGGCGCGTGCCGTGCAGGCCCTGTGGGACCTGGTCGGGGTCGCCACCCTCAACGCGGTCGCCTCCGACGCCTCCCTGTCCCTCGCCGCGATGGTGTTCAAGACCGGTCTGCTCTCCGAGCCGGGTGCCGCCGACATCGGCTGGGCGCGCGTCCCGCTGGGCGACCTGCACGACCGGCTGGCCCGCAAGGCGCTCGACTCCGCCGGGGTGCGCACCGAGCTCCGTACCCGCGTCACCTCCGTCTCGCGGACCGGGGACGGGCAGTGGTCCGTCGAGGTACCCGGCGAGACGCTGGAGGCCGACGCCGTGGTCCTCGCCGTACCCCAGCGCGAAGCGCACGACCTGCTGCCGGCGGGCGCCCTCGACGCCCCCGAACAGCTTCTGCGGATCGGCACCGCGCCGATCCTCAACGTCCATGTCGTCTACGACCGCAAGGTCCTCGGCCGGCCGTTCTTCACCGCCCTCGGCAGCCCCGTGCAATGGGTCTTCGACCGCACCGAGGCGTCCGGGCTGCGCGAGGGGCAGTACCTCGCCGTGTCCCAGTCCGCCGCCCAGAACGAGATCGACGAGCCCGTGGCCCTGCTGCGCGAGCGGTACCTGCCCGAGCTGGAGCGGCTGCTGCCGCTGGCCCGCGGCGCCGCCGTGCGGGACTTCTTCGTCACCCGGGAGCGCACCGCGACGTTCGCTCCCACCCCCGGCGTCGGGAGCCTCAGGCCCGGCGCCCGCACCAAGGCATCCGGCCTCTACCTGGCCGGAGCGTGGACCGCCACCGGGTGGCCCGCGACCATGGAGAGTGCGGTCCGCAGTGGTGTGAGCGCGGCGGACGCCGTGCTGGGCGCCCTGGGCCGGCCCCGTCCGCAAGCCCTCTTCGATTTCGAGGAGGCGGCATGATGCCGGCCCAGGCCGGCGCGGCAGGCGGCCCCCGCACCCCCGGTACCGCAACAAGAGGAGAGACTGTGCCCACTGTGCCCCCGGCCTCGAGGACTGCCGAGGCGGTGGACGTGACCGCGCTGCTGGAGCGCGGCCGGACCCTGGCCACTCCGGTACTGCGGGCGGCCGTCGACCGCCTGGCCGCTCCCATGGACACTGTTGCCGCCTACCACTTCGGCTGGATCGACGCCCAGGGCAGGCCCGCGGAGGGGGACGGCGGCAAGGCCGTGCGCCCCGCCCTCGCGGTGCTGTCCGCCGAGGTCATGTCGGCCGCCCCCGAGACCGGTGTCCCCGGCGCCGTCGCCGTGGAACTCGTCCACAACTTCTCCCTCCTCCACGACGACCTCATGGACGGCGACGAGCAGCGCCGCCACCGCGACACGGTGTGGAAGGTGCACGGCCCCGCCCAGGCCATCCTGGTCGGCGACGCCCTGTTCGCCCTGGCCAACGAGGTGCTCCTGGAACTCGGCACCGTCGAGGCCGGCCGTGCCACCCGCCGCCTGACCACCGCCAGCCGTGCCCTGATCGACGGTCAGGCCCAGGACATCTCCTACGAGCACCGCGACCGCGTCAGCGTCGAGGAGTGCCTGGAGATGGAGGGCAACAAGACCGGCGCCCTGCTCGCCTGCGCCAGCTCCATCGGTGCGGTCCTCGGCGGTGCCGACGACCGCACCGCCGACACCCTCGAGAAGTACGGCTACCACCTGGGCCTCGCCTTCCAGGCCGTCGACGACCTGCTCGGCATCTGGGGCGACCCGGTCTCCACCGGCAAGCAGACCTGGAGCGACCTGCGCCAGCGCAAGAAGTCCCTGCCCGTCGTGGCGGCGCTCGCCGCGGGCGGCTCCGCCTCGGAGCGGCTCGGCGAGATTCTCGCCGCCGACGCCAAGGCCAGCGACTTCGAGAACTTCTCCGAGGAGGAGTTCGCGGCCCGCGCCGCCCTCATCGAGCAGGCCGGCGGCCGGGAGTGGACCGCCGACGAGGCCCGCCGTCAGCACACCATCGCCATCGAGGCCCTCGACGCCGTCGACATGCCCGACCGGGTGCGGGAACAGTTCACGGCCCTCGCGGACTTCGTCGTCGTACGAAAGAGATGATCACTATCGGCCGAATAGCCCTCGCGTAGTCGCCGGCCGGTGCCGCGAGTCATCACGCAGCACCGGCCGACGGCGGACCCACAGCAGATGCACACCATGCAGGACTGCACGAAGGGGAAGCCATGACAGCGACGACCGACGGAAGCACCGGGGCCCTGCCACCCCGAGCCGCCGCGGCCAGCGACACCGACACGCACACCCCCGGGGCGGCCGGGGTACCGGAAGCCGCCGCACGCGCCGCCCGGCGTGCCACCGACTTCCTGCTCTCGCTCCAGGACGCCGAGGGCTGGTGGAAGGGCGACCTCGAGACCAACGTCACGATGGACGCCGAGGACCTGCTGCTCCGTCAGTTCCTCGGCATCCGCGACGAGAGGACCACGCGGGCCGCCGCCCTCTTCATCCGCGGCGAGCAGGGCGAGGACGGCACCTGGTCCACCTTCTACGGCGGACCGGGCGAACTGTCCGCCACCATCGAGGCGTACGTCGCCCTCCGCCTCGCCGGTGACGCCCCCGACGCCCCGCACATGGCGAAGGCCTCCGCGTGGATCCGCGCGCAGGGCGGCATCGCCGCCGCCCGGGTCTTCACCAGGATCTGGCTGGCGCTCTTCGGCTGGTGGAAGTGGGAGGACCTGCCCGAACTCCCCCCGGAGCTCGTCTTCTTCCCGAAGTGGGTGCCGCTCAACATCTACGACTTCGGCTGCTGGGCGCGGCAGACCATCGTCCCGCTGACGATCGTCTCCGCGAAGCGGCCGGTACGCCCCGCACCCTTCCCGCTCGACGAGCTGCACACCGACCCGGACCGGCCCAACCCGCCCAAGCCCCTCGCCTCACCGTTCAGTTGGGACGGCGCGTTCCAGCGGATGGACAAGGGCCTGCACGCCCTGCGGAAAGTCGCCCCGCGCCGGCTGCGCAGGGCCGCCATGAACAGCGCTGCCCGCTGGATCATCGAGCGGCAGGAGAACGACGGCTGCTGGGGCGGCATCCAGCCTCCGGCCGTGTACTCGGTCATCGCCCTGCACCTGCTCGGCTACGACCTCGAACACCCCGTGATGCGCGAGGGATTGGCGTCCCTGGACCGGTTCGCCGTGTGGCGCGAGGACGGGGCCCGGATGATCGAGGCCTGCCAGTCGCCCGTGTGGGACACCTGCCTGGCGGCCATCGCCCTCGTCGACGCCGGGCTGCCCCCCGACCACCCGCAGTTGGTGAAGGCGGCCGACTGGATGCTGGGCGAGGAGATCGTCCGGCCCGGTGACTGGTCCGTGAAGCGGCCCGGGCTGCCGCCCGGTGGCTGGGCCTTCGAGTTCCACAACGACAACTACCCCGACATCGACGACACCGCCGAGGTGATTCTCGCGCTGCGCCGGATCACCCACCACGACCCGGAGCGGCTGGACCGGGCCGCCGCGCGCGGCATGCGCTGGACGCTCGGCATGCAGTCGAGGAACGGCGCCTGGGCCGCGTTCGACGTCGACAACACCAGCCCCTTCCCGAACCGGCTGCCGTTCTGCGACTTCGGCGAGGTCATCGACCCGCCCTCCGCGGACGTCACCGCGCACGTCGTCGAGATGCTCGCGGTGGAGGGGCTCGCCCACGATCCGCGCACCCGGCGCGGCATCGAGTGGCTGCTGGCCGAGCAGGAACCGGACGGCTCGTGGTTCGGGCGCTGGGGCGTCAACTACATCTACGGCACCGGGTCCGTCGTCCCCGCCCTGACCGCCGCAGGCCTCCCTGCCGCGCACCCGGCGATCCGGCGGGCCGTCGTCTGGCTGGAGTCGGTCCAGAACGACGACGGCGGCTGGGGCGAGGACCTGCGCTCCTACAAGTACGTCAAGGAGTGGAGCGGCAAGGGCGCCTCGACCGCCTCGCAGACGGCGTGGGCGCTGATGGCCCTGCTCGCGGCGGGGGAGCGGGACTCCAAGGCCGTCACACGCGGCGTCGAGTGGCTCGCCGCCACCCAGCGGGAGGACGGCTCCTGGGACGAGCCGTACTTCACGGGGACGGGCTTCCCGTGGGACTTCTCGATCAACTACCACCTCTACCGGCAGGTCTTCCCGCTGACCGCGCTCGGCCGCTATCTGCACGGAGAGCCCTTCGCCGAACGGCTCCGGGGGAGCGGCCGGGCCGGGGGACTCCGCGCGGCCGAGGCCGGGGAGCACCGCGGGGGCGGCGCCGGTACGCCGCCGCCCGAGGCCCGGGAACACCGGAGGGGCGGCCTCGGCGCGCCGCTCGCCGAGGCCGAGGGGAGCTGATGAGCGCACAGACCGCCCAGGTCCCGCTGCTGATCGCCTGCGCGCTCGGCATCGAGCAGTTCGCCCTGCGCGCGGGCGGCCGGGGCGGGGCCGGCGGACCGGTCACGGTGCTGCGGACGGGCATGGGACCGGCGGCCGCCGAGCGGGCCGTCACCCGCGTGCTGGGCGACCCGGCCCTGCACGCCGCCGCCGTCCTGGCCACCGGCTTCTGCGCGGGACTCGCGCCGGACATGCACCCCGGCGATCTGGTCGTCGCCGAGGAGACCCGGGACCCGCGCGGCACGACGCCCTGTGTCGGAACCGAACTGCTGGTGAAAGAGCTGGCCCGCGCGCTGCCCGGGCGGACCGTGCACACCGGCCCGCTGACCGGCTCCGACCACGTCGTGCGCGGCCCCGAACGGTCCGCTCTGCGGGCTACCGGCGCGATCGCCGTCGACATGGAGTCCGCCGCCACGCTCCTGAGCGCCGTGCGCGCCGGCGAGCGCCCGGTTGCGGCCGTCCGGGTGGTCGTGGACGCTCCTGAACATGAACTCGTCCGGATCGGCACGGTGCGCGGTGGAATATCAGCTTTCCGTGTTCTTCGTTCCGTTCTTCCCGCTTTCTTCGAATGGCACCGTTCCTTGCTGCTCCCCAGGAGGTGAGCCAGATGGCCATGCCGCTCCGACAGTCCATCAAGGTCGCTACATACTTGGCTGAACAGAAGATCCGCCGACGGGACAAGTTCCCGCTGATCGTCGAGCTGGAGCCGCTGTTCGCCTGCAACCTCAAGTGCGAGGGCTGCGGCAAGATCCAGCATCCGGCCGGGGTGCTCAAGCAGCGGATGCCGGTCGCCCAGGCCGTGGGGGCGGTCATGGAGTCCGGCGCCCCGATGGTGTCCATCGCCGGCGGCGAGCCGCTGATGCACCCGCAGATCGACGAGATCGTCCGCCAGCTGGTGGCCAAGCGGAAGTACGTTTTCCTCTGCACCAACGCGATGCTGCTGCGCAAGAAGATGGACAAGTTCACGCCGTCGCCCTACTTCGCCTTCGCGGTGCACATCGACGGCCTGCGGGAGCGGCACGACGAGTCGGTCGCCAAGGAGGGCGTGTTCGACGAGGCTGTGGAGGCGATCAAGGAGGCCAAGCGGCGCGGCTTCCGGGTCACCACCAACTCGACCTTCTTCAACACCGACACCCCGCAGACCATCATCGAGGTGCTGAACTTCCTCAACGACGACCTCAAGGTCGACGAGATGATGATCTCGCCGGCCTACGCCTACGAGAAGGCCCCCGACCAGGAGCACTTCCTCGGCGTGGAGCAGACCCGCGAGCTGTTCAAGAAGGCCTTCTCCGGCGGCAACCGGCGGCGCTGGCGGCTCAACCACTCGCCGCTCTTCCTGGACTTCCTGGAGGGCAAGGTCGACTTCCCGTGCACCGCGTGGGCGATCCCGAACTACTCGCTTTTCGGCTGGCAGCGCCCCTGCTACCTGATGAGCGACGGCTACGTGCCGACGTACCGGGAGCTGGTCGAGGACACCGACTGGGACAAGTACGGCCGCGGGAAGGACCCGCGCTGCGCCAACTGCATGGCGCACTGCGGCTACGAGCCGACCGCCGTCCTCGCCACCATGGGATCGCTCAAGGAGTCCCTGCGCGCCATGCGCGAGACGGTCTCCGGGAACCGGGAGTGATGTCATGACCGCTGTCCCGCTGGGTGTCCCCGAGGTGCCGGTCCGGCCGGTCGCGCGGCGGCGCGTCTCGCGCCGCATCCAGGTCGGTCCGGTACCGGTCGGGGGCGGGGCCCCGGTGTCGGTGCAGTCGATGACGACGACCCGCACGTCGGACGTCGGCGCCACGTTGCAGCAGATCGCGGAGCTGACCGCGTCCGGCTGCCAGATCGTCCGGGTCGCCTGCCCCACGCAGGACGACGCGGACGCCCTCGCGACCATCGCGCGCAAGTCGCAGATCCCCGTGATCGCGGACATCCACTTCCAGCCGAAGTACGTGTTCGCCGCGATCGAGGCGGGCTGCGCGGCCGTCCGCGTCAACCCCGGCAACATCAAGCAGTTCGACGACCGGGTCAAGGAGATCGCCCAGGCGGCGAAGGACCACGGCACGCCGATCCGCATCGGCGTCAACGCCGGATCGCTGGACCGGCGCCTGCTCCAGAAGTACGGCAGGGCAACCCCCGAGGCGCTCGTGGAGAGCGCGCTGTGGGAGGCGTCCCTGTTCGAGGAGCACGGCTTCCGGGACATCAAGATCTCCGTCAAGCACAACGACCCGGTCGTGATGATCGAGGCGTACAGCCAGTTGGCCGAGCAGTGCGACTACCCGCTGCACCTGGGCGTGACGGAGGCCGGACCGGCCTTCCAGGGCACGATCAAGTCGGCGGTGGCGTTCGGGGCGCTGCTCTCGCGCGGCATCGGCGACACCATCCGGGTGTCGCTGTCCGCGCCGCCGGCCGAGGAGGTCAAGGTCGGCATCCAGATCCTCCAGTCCCTCGGGCTCAAGGAGCGCCGGCTGGAGATCGTGTCGTGCCCGTCCTGCGGGCGCGCCCAGGTCGACGTCTACAAGCTCGCCGAGGAGGTCACGGCCGGACTCGACGGCATGGAGGTGCCGCTGCGCGTCGCCGTCATGGGATGTGTGGTCAACGGGCCCGGCGAGGCGCGGGAGGCCGATCTGGGGGTCGCCTCCGGCAACGGCAAGGGGCAGATCTTCGTCAAGGGCGAGGTCATCAAGACCGTCCCGGAATCCAGGATCGTCGAGACGCTGATCGAAGAGGCGATGAAGATCGCCGAACAGATGGAGCAGGACGGCGTGGGGTCGGGGGAGCCGGCCGTCACCGTGAGCTGAACAGCACGGAACCGAAGGGGGCCCGAGCGTGACGATACTGGAGAGCATCCGGGGACCACGCGACCTGAAGGCGCTGTCCGAGGCGGAACTGGGGGAACTGGCTGATGAGATCCGGGAGTTCCTGGTGCACGCGGTCGCCAGGACCGGTGGTCACCTGGGACCCAACCTGGGCGTGGTGGAGCTGACCATCGCCCTGCACCGGGTCTTCGAGTCACCGGCCGACCGGATCCTCTGGGACACCGGTCACCAGAGCTACGTCCACAAACTGCTCACCGGCCGCCAGGACTTCTCCAAGCTGCGCGGCAAGGGCGGCCTGTCCGGCTACCCCTCCCGTGAGGAGTCCGAGCACGACGTCATCGAGAACAGCCACGCCTCCACCGCCCTCGGCTGGGCCGACGGACTCGCCAAGGCCCGTCAGGTGCAGGGCGAGAAGGGCCATGTCGTCGCGGTCATCGGCGACGGGGCCCTCACCGGCGGCATGGCCTGGGAGGCCCTGAACAACATCGCGGCCGCCAAGAACCGCCCGCTGATCATCGTCGTCAACGACAACGAACGCTCCTACGCCCCCACCATCGGCGGCCTCGCCAACCACCTCGCGACGCTGCGCACGACCGACGGCTACGAGCGGGTGCTCGCCTGGGGCAAGGACGTGCTGCAGGGCACGCCCCTGGTCGGCAGCACCCTCTACGAGGCCCTGCACGGCGCGAAGAAGGGCTTCAAGGACGCGTTCGCCCCGCAGGGCCTCTTCGAGGACCTGGGCCTGAAGTACGTGGGGCCGATCGACGGGCACGACACCGGGGCCGTGGAGTCCGCGCTGCGGCGCGCCAAGCGCTTCCACGGGCCGGTGCTGGTCCACTGCCTCACGGAGAAGGGCCGCGGCTACGAGCCCGCCCTCGCCCACGAGGAGGACCACTTCCACACCGTCGGCGTGATGGACCCGCTGACCTGCGCACCGCTCTCCCCGTCGGGCGGTCCCTCCTGGACCTCGGTGTTCGGCGAGGAGGTCGTCAGGATCGGCGAGGAGCGCGAGGACGTGGTGGCGATCACCGCCGCCATGCTGCACCCGGTCGGTCTCGGAGCCTTCGCCGAGCGGTTCCCTGACCGGGTGTGGGACGTCGGCATCGCCGAGCAGCACGCGGCCGTGTCCGCAGCGGGCCTGGCGACGGGCGGCCTGCATCCCGTCGTCGCCGTCTACGCCACCTTCCTCAACCGCGCCTTCGACCAGCTCCTGATGGACGTGGCCCTGCACCGCTGCGGGGTGACCTTCGTGCTCGACCGGGCCGGGGTCACCGGCGTCGACGGAGCCTCCCACAACGGCATGTGGGACATGTCCGTCCTCCAGGTCGTGCCCGGGCTCAGGATCGCCGCGCCGCGCGACGCCGACCAGCTGCGCGCCCAGCTGCGCGAGGCGGTCGCCGTGGACGACGCGCCGACGCTGCTGCGGTTCCCGAAGGAGTCCGTCGGCCCGTCGGTCCCGGCCGTGGACCGGGTGGGCGGACTGGACGTGCTGCACCGTTCTCCCCGGCCGCAGGTTCTCCTGGTGGCCGTCGGTGTGATGGCGCCGGTCTGCCTCCAGGCCGCCGAGCTGCTCGAAGCGCGCGGCATCGGCTGCACCGTCGTCGACCCCCGCTGGGTCAAGCCCGTCGACCCGGCGCTCCCGGGCCTCGCCGCCGAGCACCGGCTGGTGGCCGTCGTCGAGGACAACAGCCGCGCCGCCGGGGTCGGTTCGGCCGTGGCGCTGGCCCTGGGCGACGCCGACGTCGACGTGCCGGTGCGGCGGTTCGGCATCCCCGAGCAGTTCCTCGCGCACGCCAAGCGGGCCGAGGTGCTCGCCGACATCGGCCTGACACCCGTCGAGGTCGCCGGACGGATCAGCGCGAGCCTGGCCGTCAAGGAAGAGCTGTCCAAGGAGCCACTGGAATGACCACCGCCGAATCCGCGTCGGAGTCGTCGCAGGCCGGGGAGTTCGACCTCGGCAAGCTGCTGGCCGAGCGCGGGGCCGAGCGCTACGAGCTGCACACCCGGTACCTCAACCACCAGCTCCCGCGCATGCTGCACACCATCGGCTTCGACAAGGTCTACGAGCGCGCCGAGGGCGCCTACTTCTACGACGCGGAGGGCAACGACTACCTGGACATGCTCGCCGGGTTCGGGGTGATGGGCCTCGGCCGCCACCACCCCGTGATCCGCAAGGCGCTGCACGACGTCCTGGACGCGCAGCTCGCCGATCTCACCCGGTTCGACTGCCAGCCGCTGCCCGGCCTGCTCGCCGAGAAGCTGCTCGCGCACAGCCCGCACCTGGACCGGGTGTTCTTCGGCAACAGCGGCACCGAGGCCGTCGAGGGCGCGCTGAAGTTCGCCCGGTTCGCCACGGGCAGGCCCAGGGTCCTGTACTGCGCACACGCCTTCCACGGCCTGACCACCGGCTCCCTCTCCGTCAACGGCGAATCCGGCTTCCGCGACGGCTTCGCGCCGCTGCTGCCCGACACGGCCGTACCGCTCGGCGACCTGGACGCGCTGGAGCGGGAACTGAGGAAGGGCGACGTCGCCGCGCTGATCGTCGAGCCGATCCAGGGCAAGGGCGTGCTCGAGGGCCCGCCCGGCTGGCTGCGGGCCGCCCAGGAACTGCTGCGCCGCCACAAGGCGCTGCTCATCGCCGACGAGGTGCAGACGGGCCTCGGCCGGACCGGCGACTTCTACGCCTACCAGCACGAGGACGGAGTGGAGCCCGACCTGGTGTGCGTGGCCAAGGCGCTCTCCGGCGGCTATGTGCCGGTCGGCGCCACCCTCGGCAGGGACTGGATCTTCAAGAAGGTCTACTCGTCGATGGACCGGGTGCTGGTCCACTCGGCGAGCTTCGGGTCCAACGCGCAGGCCATGGCGGCCGGCCTCGCGGTGCTGTCGGTGATGGAGAGCGAGCAGGTCGTCGCCAATGTCCGGGCCACCGGGGAGCGGCTCAGGTCCCGGCTCGCGGAGCTGACGGACCGCTACGAGATGCTCGCGGACGTCCGCGGCCGGGGCCTGATGATCGGCATCGAGTTCGGACGGCCCCGGTCGCTCAAGCTGCGCAGCCGCTGGGCCATGCTCCAGGCCGCCCGCAAGGGGCTCTTCGCGCAGATGGTCGTCGTACCGCTGCTGCAGCGGCACCGGATCCTCACCCAGGTGTCCGGCGATCACATGGAGGTGATCAAACTGATCCCGCCGCTGATCATCGGCGAGCGCGAGGTGGACCGGTTCGTCGACGCCTTCACGGCTGTGATGGACGACGCGCACAACGGCGGACTGGTGTGGGACTTCGGCAAGACACTCGTCAAGCAGGCCGTGGCCAACCGCTGAACCACGGCCGACCCCGGGCTCTTTGCCTCTGAGGCAAGGAATTTGCCGGTGAGGCAAGTCTCCGGCTGAATGGAGGCATGAGCTCCTCCGAGACCGAGCGGCCCCGAGGGACCGACTCGCCGGCCGACCAGGCGGACGGTGCGCTGCCCACGGTGGTGGCGCCCCGGCTGCGGGCCCTGCGACGCCAGGCCTCCCTGACGCTGGAGGCCGCGGCCCGCTCCGCCGGGCTGTCGCCCGCCCACCTCTCCCGGCTGGAGACCGGGCAGCGCCAGCCCTCGCTGCCGATGCTGCTGGCACTCGCCCGCATCTACGGTACGACGGTCTCCGAACTGCTCGGCGAGACGGTCGCCGAACGGGACGCCGTCATCCGCGCCGCCGACATGGAACCCACTGCGGCAGGCGGCTGGACCTACTGGCAGGCCGGCGCCCCCGGCCGCGGGATGCAGGCCCTGCGCGTCCACGTCCCCCACGGCTCCCAGGGCGACATCGTGCGCGTCCACCCTGGCGAGGAGTGGCTCCACGTGCTGCGCGGCCGGCTGCGGCTGCGCCTCGGGGACACCACCCACCGGCTGGCGGCCGGCGACAGCGCCCACTTCGACTCGCTCACCCCGCACCGGATCGCCGCCGAGGACCACGACGGCGTCGAACTGCTCTTCGTCCACACCCTGCTGCAGAGCCCCACGGCCGCCCTGTGCCTGGGCTCCAACCCCGGAGACATGACATGAGCAACTTGGAGGAGAAGTTCCCCCGAGCCCTGTGGGTGAGGCTGTTCGTCTATCTCATCGCCGGCCACATCTTCGCCGCCTTCGTGTACCTGCTGTTCGAGGTCGGCGCCAAGTAGCCCCCCGTCACCTCAGTCGAGGAGCCGCTCGCGCAGCCGCTCCCGCGTCTCCGCGGAGAGGCCGAGCCCCTTCTCCAGGTAGGTGCCGACGCCGCCCCACGTCTCCTCGATGGTGTCGAAGGCCGCGCTCAGGTACTCGGCGCGCGCGTCGAAGAGGGGGCTGAGCAGTTCCATGACCTCGGGGGAGTAGGCCGAGGCGGCGGAGCTGGAGCGGTGCACCTTGTAGCGGCGGTGCTTGGCGTTCGACTTCAGGTAGTCCTCGACGATCGCCTCGCGCTCGACGCCCACGGCGAGCAGCGTCACCGCGATGGACAGACCCGCGCGGTCCTTGCCCGCCGCGCAGTGCATCAGCGCGGGGACGCTGTCCTGCGCGAGCGCGTGCAGCACCCGGGAGTGCTCGCCGGTGCGGTGCTTGATGATCGTGCGGTACGAGGCGATCATGCGGCCCGCGCCCTTGCCGTCTGCGAGGATCTCGCGGAGCTGGTCCAGGTCGCCGTCGCGGACCATCTTCCAGAACTCGGCGCCGTCGGCGGGGTCGCTCAGCGGCAGGTTCACATTGCGCACGCCGGGCAGCTCGACGTCCGGCCCTTCGAGCTTCTGGTCGGCCGCGTTGCGGAAGTCGAAGATGGTGTGCAGGCCCAGAGTCGTCAGGAATGCGGCGTCCTCCCCGGTCGCGTGGGCGAGGTGGCCGCTGCGGAAGAGTACCCCCTGGCGCACCCGCCGTCCGTCCACGGTCGGAAGTCCGCCCACATCACGGAAGTTGCGCACTCCGGCCAGCTCGGGCTCGGTCGACGGGACCTGCTGTGTCACGAGGGCTCCTCCCCTTCGGCGCCGCCGGCGCGGCTCGTCGGCGGGCGTCACTCGACGATACGACATGCCTGCCTGGGGCAATGAGTTGTCCACAGGCGTTGCCCGGAGCCCCCGCGGCACTCGATGATGTTGCCGCCTGGTCGCACCTGGTCGGGCTTGTTCGAATCTGTGAGGGCATGATGCTGGACATCTCCGACGACGGTCGTACATGGGTGCTCTCCGGGCCGGCCAGCAGCTACGCCGTCCACGTCACCGACCGGGACGAGCTGCTGCACCTGCACTGGGGCCCCCGCATCGGCCTGGCCGACGCCGAGGCCCTCGCCCGCCGGCCGCTGCCGGACTTCTGGCCCTTCGAGTCCACGCTCGACGGGCGCGAGGAGTACCCGGTCGAAGGCGGTGCCCGCTTCGTCCGCCCCGCCCTGTCCGTGCGCACGGCCGGACGGCGGGGCACCGAGTGGGCCTACCAGGGACACGACGCCGAGGACGGCGAGCTGCGGCTTCGCTTCCGCGACGGCGACCTGGACATCACGCTGCGCTACCGGATGCGCCCCTCGGCGGATGTCGTCGAGCGCTGGGTGACCCTGGGCAACCGGGGACCGGCCGTCGAGCTGCTGCGCGCCGACTCCGCCACCTGGACCCTGCCCGACCGCGACACCTGGCGGCTCTCCCAGCTGCACGGCCGCTGGGGCGCCGAGTCCCGGCTGACCCGCTCCGGCCTCACCCACGGCGAGAAGGTCATCGGCAGCCGCCGTGGTCACACCTCCCACCAGCACCTGCCGTGGGTCGCCCTCGACACCGAGGCCACCGAGGAGCACGGCGAGGTCTACAGCTGCGCCCTGGGCTGGTCCGGGTCCTGGCGCATCGCCGTGGCCCAGCTCCCGGACGCGCGCGTGCAGATCACCGGCGGTGCCGGCCACGACGACTCCGGCCTGCTGATGCTCGGCACGGGCGAGTCGTACACGACCCCCGTCTTCGCCGGGCTCTACAGCGACGGCGGCTTCGGCGGGGCGAGCCGCGCCTGGCACGCCTACCAGCGGGCCCATGTGATCCCGGACGCCGGGCGGGACCGGCCGGTGCTGTTCAACTCCTGGGAGGCCACCGAGTTCGACATCTCCGAGGAGCAGCAGCGGGCGCTCGCCGAGCGGGCCGCGGCCATGGGTGTCGAGCTGTTCGTGGTCGACGACGGCTGGTTCGGGGCACGCACCAGCGACCGGGCCGGCCTCGGCGACTGGACCCCGAACCCCGGCCGTTTCCCGGGCGGACTGAAGCCGCTCGCCGACCACGTGCACAGCCTCGGCATGCAGTTCGGGATCTGGGTGGAGCCCGAGATGGTCAACCCGGACAGCGACCTGTACCGGGCGTATCCCGACTGGGTTCAGTACCAAACAGGACGAAAGCGGACGGAATTCCGTAATCAGCTCGTACTGAACCTCGCGCGTGAGGACGTCCGGGAGTACCTGTGGGAGCAGCTCGACGGGCTCCTTTCCAGTGCGCCGATCGACTACGTCAAGTGGGATTTCAACCGCTGCTTCACCGACGCCGGATGGCCGGACGACGCCTACCCGCAGCGGCTGTGGGTCGACCACGTCCACGGCCTGTACGCCTTGCTGGACCGGCTGCGGGCCGCCCATCCGGGGGTGGCCTTCGAGTCCTGCTCGGGTGGCGGCGGCCGGATCGACCTCGGTGTGCTGAGCCGCACGGACCAGGTGTGGACCTCCGACAACACCGACCCCCTCGACCGGCTCGCCATCCAGCACGGCTTCAGCCAGATCCATCCGGCCCGGGTCATGGCCGCCTGGGTCACGGACAGCCCGAACGCCATGCTCAACCACCGGGCCAGTTCGCTGCGGTTCCGGTTCGTCAGCGCCATGGCCGGGGTGCTCGGAGTCGGCGGCGACCTCACGCAGTGGACGCCCGGGGAACTCGCCGAGGCGGGCGAGTGGGTGGGGTTGTACAAGGAGATCCGACCCCTGGTGCAGCGCGGCGACCTGTACCGGCTGCGGCCCCCGCAGGGCGGGCTGAGCGCCGTGCAGTACGTCCTCGGCGACGAGACCGTCGTCCTCGCCTGGCTCCAGGCGCAGCGCTACGGCGAGTCCGTTCCGGCGCTCCGGCTGCGCGGACTCGACCCGGAGGCATCGTACGAATGCCTCGAAACGGGCGAAGTTCACCGTGGGGGGCTCCTGCTGCACCACGGGTTGCGGGTCGGTCTGCGCGGAGACCTGGATGCCACGGTCGTCCGGCTTAAGCGGAAGTAGTCGTTCTGTCCGAATGGGGAATTTCGGCCGCTAAGGCATGACGTGCCCCGATCGTAAAGGAGATGGGGTCGGGGTGCGTGACCATCGTCATATTCGTGACGATCCGCTGTCGCCATGTTCACGTAATCCCCGTATTGTTCAGGGGTATTGAGCAAAGCGGGAGATCGGTAATCCACGCTCGGTGACAGCGCACGTGCCCACGTGTCGGGAAAAATGTCGTCAGCGGCAACCGCAAGCTTGTCCCATTGCGTCTCGGTCGCTTACGTTCCACACCAATCCGGACGGACGCCTAATCCTGCCGCCGCCCGGAGCCCGCACACACTGACCCGAAGCACGGCAGGAGCGGGGGACCCACAGGTAAGACGCCTGTTCCGGTTCCCGGAACGGCTTGGGGTTCAGCCGCGCCCCCGCGGCCGGGCATCTCCAGCCCGCACCCGACAGCTCACCTCGCAGGCGACGGAGAGGAATTCGCCATGCCCGCGAAGGGTAAGCACCGCCGTCCCAAGACCCAGCGTTTCACCCGCTCCATCGCCGTCGCCGGAACCGGTGGGGCCGCTCTCGCCCTGCCGCTCATGGGGGCCGCCGGCGCCCATGCCGCTACGCCGCAGTCGGCTCCGGAAAAGGCCGTGCAGTCCGCTCCGGCCACCGGGAAAAAGGCCGCCGAAAAGAACCATGGCGCCCACACGTACACCGTGAAGGCCGGAGATTACCTCGCCAGGATCGCCGACCAGCAGAATGTCAGCGGCGGTTGGAAGAAGCTCTACGCGGACAACCGTGAGGCCGTGGGCTCCGACCCCTCGCTGATCCACCCGGGCCTGAAGCTCTCGATCGGCAAGAAGGCGGCGACCGCCCCGAAGGCCTCGGCCCCCTCCGCGCCGAAGGCCTCGGCCCCGAAGCCCTCCGCCGCCGAGTCGGCCCCGAAGGCCCAGAGCGCCGCGAAGCCGGCCGCCGCCAAGCCCGCCGCCGAGAGCAACTCCAGTGGCTACACCCTGCCGGTGGCCGGTGTCACTGTCGGCACCCCGTACCACATGTCCGGCAGCATGTGGTCCAGCGGCTACCACACCGGTGTCGACTTCGTCGTTCCGACCGGCACGTCCCTCAAGGCCGTCGGCGCCGGCACGGTCGTCTCCGCCGGCTGGGGCGGCGCCTACGGCAACCAGGTCGTCATCAAGCTGAACGACGGCCACTACGCCCAGTACGCCCATCTGTCCCAGCTCTCCGTGTCGGCCGGTCAGACCGTGACCGCCGGACAGCAGGTCGGCCTCTCCGGAGCGACCGGCAACGTCACCGGACCGCACCTGCACTTCGAGATCCGCACCACGCCGGACTACGGTTCGGACGTGGACCCGGTCGCCTTCCTGCGCTCGCACGGCGTCTCCGTCGGCTGACCCACCGCACGACCACCTGCCTGACACGCCTCCGAAGGCCGGACCCCGATCCCCGGGTCCGGCCTTCGGTGTGTGCGCGTGGGGGCGCCCGCCCCAGGGGATCGACAGGCGACGGCAGTTGGGGCGGAGTACGTGCTCGCCTGGACCGCGACCCCGTCGCCGAGGGCGGGGCCGACGACCGGGTCTCGGACCTCGGCAACTTCTGGAACGCGACGACGTCCGCTCCCCGGACGACCTTTTCGCGACCCCGCGCGGCGGGTCCCTCGACGAGTACGACCACCTCACGACGTACTACGCGGGCTGCACGAGTGGCCACTTCGCCTTCCGGGCCGTCTGGAGCCATTTCCGGATCAGCGGGTTCCGGGTCTGGCGGCTCACCCCGAAACATCCCTGACAAGCGGGGTATTCCGGAGTTGGCGAACACTTTAGGAGTGGCTTATCTCACCGCCCGTCAACCCTTTCCTACGGTCGCGTAAGTCACATTCGAAGGTGAATCATGAGCTGCTGTGGCAGACGATTCGAAGAGTGACAGCAGAGCAGTGATCGGGTCGTACGTGGCGGTGGGGGACAGCTTCACCGAGGGCGTCGGCGATCCCGGCCCCGACGGGGCGTTCGTCGGCTGGGCCGACCGGTTCGCCGTCCTGCTCGCCGACCGCAGGCCCGAGGGCGACTTCCGGTACACCAATCTCGCCGTACGCGGAAAGCTCCTCGACCAGATCGTGGCGGACCAGGTGCCGCGGGCCGTCGACATGGCCCCGGACCTCGTCTCGTTCTGCGCCGGGGGCAACGACATCATCCGGCCCGGCACCGACCCGGACGAGGTGGCCGAGCGCTTCGAACGGGCGCTGGCCCAGCTCACCGCCGTGTCCGGCACGGTCATGGTGACGACCGGTTTCGACACCCGTGGCGTGCCCGTGCTCAAGCACCTGCGCGGCAAGATCGCCACGTACAACGGACATGTGAGGGCCATCGCCGACCGGTACGGCTGCCCGGTGCTCGACCTGTGGTCCCTGCGCAGCGTGCAGGACCGCCGGGCCTGGGACGCCGACCGGCTGCACCTGTCGCCCGAGGGGCACACGCGCGTGGCGCTCCGCGCGGGCCAGGTGCTCGGCCTCGACGTGCCGGCCGACCCCGAGCAGGCGTGGCCCCCGCTGCCCCCGCGCGGCGCGCTCGACGTGCGGCGGGACAACGTCGCCTGGGCGCGCGAGTTCCTGGTGCCGTGGATCGGGCGCCGGCTGCGTGGGGAGTCGTCCGGCGACCACGTGACGGCCAAGGGCGCGCTGTCGCCGGACGACATCAGGATGCGGATCGCGTCGGTGGCGTGACGGTGGCCGGATGTGCGGGGCGTGCGGCGTCTGCTCGCCGAACGCCGGTGCCGGCCGTGTGGCCCGGCCGCCCGCACGCCCGGCCCGCACCGCCACCGCGGACACGACTGCAGTACCGTGGAACGCCGCGCATCGACGGAATGCGACGGGACACGGTCACGGCTCTCCTACTGCTGTGGGGTCCCGCGCCCTGCGCTGGGGGGGGCGGCATGTCCGGATCGTCCGCGGTGCCGATCTGGTGGCGGACGACCACGTTCGCCGCGCCTTGCACGCCCATGACGGCGATCTCCTGCGCAGCGGCTCGACCTCGAGTCCGCTCTCGACTCGCTGCGACCGGAGTCGTTCGGTGACTGGCGGCGCACAGGAGCCTGACGGTCGTGTCAGGCTCCCGGTGTCCGCGCGCTGCCGCGACGGTCAGCCGGCGGCGCCCGCACCCGGCGCCAGCCGCCACAGGGAGGTCACTTCCGCCTTCCGGGCGGAGTGCAGCGGATCAGCGGGGTCATGGGCCCGGGGATGCAGCGGCCGGGCGTCGAGACGCCCCGCCACCGTCAGGCCCGCCCGGGCGAACAGTTCGGTCAGCTCCGTGCGGGAGCGCAGCCCCAGGTGCTCGGCGAGGTCCGAGATGACGAGCCACCCCTCACCGCCCGGTTCCAGATGGGCGGACAGTCCGTCGAGGAAGCCGCGGAGCATCCGGCTTTCCGTGTCGTACACCGCGTGTTCGAGCGGCGTCCGGGCCCTGCCGGGAAGCCACGGCGGGTTGCAGACGATCAACGAGGCCCGGCCGTTCGGGAACAGGTCGGCCTGCTGGATGTCCACGGTGGACGACAGGCCCAGTCGGTCGATGTTCTCCCGCGCGCAGGAGAGCGCACGAGCGTCGAGGTCCGTGGCCACGACCCGGCGGACGCCGCGCCGCGCCAGGACGGCGGCCAGAACCCCCGTGCCGGTGCCGATGTCGAACACCGTGCCCTGTGACGGCAGCGGCGCATCGGCCACCAGGTCGACGTACTCGCCCCGCACCGGGGAGAACACACCGTAGTGCGGTGTGATCGACTCGCCGAGCGCCGGCACGTGGACCCCCTTCTTGCGCCATTCGCCGGCCCCGAGGACCCCCTGCAGCTCGCGCAATGACACAACATAGGGTTCATCGCACCGCCCGTATGCCTGCTCGCAGGCCAGCCGCACGTCCGGGGCCCGGCGCAGGGGGATGACATGCCCCGCCTCGACCGGCACGAGCAGCATGCCCAGAATCCGCGCCCGCCTCGACTGCGCTTGACGGTACAGATGGAAGCTCTGCCCCGGTGACGTCCCCCGCTTCGGCGGTTTACGGTCGACGCGGCGTGCCATCGCCCGCAGTAACTGACGGGCGTTCTGGAAGTCGCCGTTCCATAACAGCGAGGTCCCCTCGCACGCGAGACGGAACGCGGTGTCGGCGTCCGTCCGGTCATCGGCCACCAGCACCTGTTTCGGCGGTGGCGCGCCGCTCTCCGACCGCCACAGGGCGCAGCGCTCCTCTCCCGAACTCTCAGGCCGGCGAATGATGTGCTCCTTGCTCACCCGCTCATCATCTCCCGCGCCGCCGCCGGTCTTCGAACCGGTCCGTGACGGTCAGCGGCCCACATCGCGGCAGCCAGCGTCCTCGGGGGACTCCCGGCGGGCTCCCAGGCTCAGTTCACGAGAGAGGGCCTCCTCCACCCACTCCTGTGCCCGCGCTCGCGCCACCGCGCCCTCGTAGGACGTCAGCTGGACGGCCAGGCCGTCGAGAAGGGCGGTGAGGCGGAGGGCCGCCCCGTGCGGGTCGGGGCAGTGGAACTCGCCGGCGGCCACGCCCTCCGCGATGACCTCGGCGATGGCCGCCTTCCACTGTCTGTCCAGGTCCTGGGCGACCTCCCGCAGCACGGGGTCGCGCAACGCCGCCGCCCAGCCCTCGATCCACAGGCGCCAGCCCTTGGCCTGCCCCGTCGGGGCGTACCACCGTACGGCCGACCGCAGGCGGCGCAGCGCCGGCGAGCGGCGGCCCAGCAGCCTGCGCAGATGGGCCAGATCGCCCTCCGCCGCGTGCCGGAACGCGGCGGCGACCAGCTGTTCCTTCGTCGAGAAGTGGTAGAGGACCAGCGCGTTGCTCACGCCGAGCGCCGAGGCCACGTCGGCGATCCTGACGGCCGCCACACCCCTCGCCTCGATCTGCTCGATGGCGGCCCGCAGCAGATCCCCGCGCCGCTCGGCCACACTCAACCGGACTCTCGTCACGCCGTCACCCTACCCATGCACGTGCGGCCCATCGACGGGGTGTTCCGGCCGGTCCTGCCGGGCCCGCGACGGCAGTCGCCGAGGGCGCGGCAGGTGCCTCACCGGAACCAGCCGAAGCGTTCCGCGATCAGCGGCAGCCGGTCCGCCGCGATCGCGTGGGCGGCGGCCCGCGGTGTCGTCCCGTCGGCCTGCGCGCGGTCCAGCATCCGCTCGACCAGGGTCCGCATCGCGCGGCGGGTGTGGGTGAACGCCTCCTCGGCGTCGGCGCCGACGTCCCCGAACAGCGTCCACCACCACCAGGCATTGGTACCCGAGTTGACCACGACGTCCGGCAGCACGGTCACCCCGCGCGCGGCCAGCAGCAGCTCCGCCTCCGGGCGCACGGGCATGTTGGCGGCCTCCACGACCCAACGGGCGGTGATCCGCTCCTGGTTGACAGCGTCGACCGCGTACGACACGGCGGCCGGTACCAGCACGTCCGCGTCGGCCGACAGCCAGTCCTCGCCCGGCAGTTCGCGGTCGCCGGGGCGCAGCGCGCGGCGGTCGACCGTGCCGTGGGTGTCCCTCGCCGCGAGCAGCGCCTCGACGTCGAGGCCCGCCGGGTTGGCGATGGTGCCCTTGAGGTCGGCGACGGCCACGATCGTGAGCCCCGCGCGGGTGAGGAAGCGCGTGGTGGCCCCGCCCATGGTGCCGAGCCCCTGGAGGGCGACCCGTGTCCCGGTGCGCGGCACACCTGCCCGGTCCAGGACGGTCAGGGCCGCCTCGGCCACACCGCAGCCGCCGACCAGCTCGTCCAGGCCGATGCCGTCGGCCTCGACCGCGAACGCGTCCCGCAACCGCCGCCGGGCCTCGGCCTCGTCGTCCAGCAGCGGATACACGGCCTGGATCGAGGAGACCAGCCCCGCTTCGGCCGCGGCCCGGTCGACCAGGTCCTGGGTGAGCCCCAGGTCCTCGCCCGTCGTCCAGCAGCTCTCTATGTACGGCCGCATCGCGCGCAGGTAGCGCACCAGCAGCGGGTACGCCCCGGGGTCCCGGGGATCGCAGTCGATGCCGCCCTTGGCGCCGCCGAGGGGGACGTAGCGGCTCGCCGGGTCGTAGTGCAGGGCCTCCTTGACGGTCATGCCGCGGGCCAGGCCGGTGACCTCGTCCAGGGTGCAGCCGGCGCGCATCCGCAGGCCGCCGCTGGCGACCCCGCGCACCAGCCGGTCCACGACCAGGAAGCCCTGCCGTCCCGTGAGGTGATCGGTCCAGGTCAGAGACAGCAGGGGGGTGGCCATACGGGCTCCTTCGCCACACGGGTAACTGAATCACCGGTCAGTATCGCCTTCGGTCCGCCTCCGGTGTGACCTCTGTGATCCCGTGGTGTCGGAGGGGCCGACCATAATGGAAAGCCTGACCGACTCCACCTGGAGGTACCGTGGCCGGTTTCCGCACTCTGAGCTCCGGGCTCCGCGCGCTGCAGCCCGGGGCGTTCGGCGCCGACCCGAGCGGTGAGCGCATGGCGCGCATCCGCAGATCACCCCACTTCAAGGACGGGGTCTTCCAGAACCCCGGCGGCCCCGCGCGGACCCGTCCCTCGGGCTCGACCCTGGACTTCGCGAAGGTCTTCTTCGACAAGGACACCCGGCCCCGCCGTGTCCCGAAGGGCACCGTGCCGGTGCACTCCACCACCCTCGCCGACATTGCCCGGCCCCCGGCCACCGGCCTCCGGCTGACGTGGATGGGGCACTCGAGCGTGCTCGCGGAGATCGACGGCCGTCGCGTCCTGTTCGACCCGGTGTGGGGCGAGCGGTGCTCCCCCTTCTCCTTCGCGGGTCCCAAGCGGCTGCACCCCGTCCCCCTGCCGCTGGCCGCCCTCGGGCCGGTCGACGTCGTGGTCATCTCGCACGACCACTACGACCACCTGGACATGCCCACCATCAAGGCGCTCGCGGGCACGGACACGCTGTTCGCCGTGCCCCTCGGCGTCGGCGCGCACCTCGAGCACTGGGGCGTGTCCGCCGGCCGGCTGCGCGAACTGGACTGGCACGAGTCCACCGGCATCGGCGGCCTCACCCTGACCGCCACCCCGGCCCGGCACTTCTGCGGTCGCGGACTGCGCAACACCCAGCACACCCTGTGGGCCTCCTGGGTCGTCTCCGGTGAGGAGCACCGGATCTACCACAGCGGTGACACCGGCTACTTCGGCGGCTTCAAGGAGATCGGCGCCGAGCACGGGCCGTTCGACGCCACGATGATCCAGATCGGCGCGTACTCCGACTTCTGGCCCGACATCCACATGACCCCCGAGGAGGGCATGCGCGCCCACCTCGACCTCCAGGGCGGACCGGAACACGGCCCGATGCTGCCGATCCACTGGGCCACCTTCAACCTGGCGACGCACCCGTGGGCGGATCCCGGTGAGGGGACGCTCGCGGCCGCCCGCGCGGAGGGTGCCGGCGTCGCCCTGCCCCGCCCCGGTGAGCCCTTCGAACCCACGGCCGAGACCGTCCCGTCCGAGCCGTGGTGGCGTGGCGTGGCACTCGCCCCGAAGGGTGGCTTCCCGACCGGGGAGGTCCTCGCCGACGCCACGATCAAGACCGCGTCGGACGCGGCAGCCTTGGCCCAAGCTGACACGGTGAGTGACGGTGGTCGTGGAGCGGGCCAGGGTACCGAGGATCCCGAAACGCTCCCGACGGGCTGACCCGGGGACGTAGGACAGAGCGGCGGCGAGGGCCGGGGGTGAGAAGCCCCCGGCCCTCGCCGCTTCCGTGTGACCGCTTCTGACCAGGTCGGATCGATCTCTCATCGTTCGCGTTCGGGTCTAGGGCGGTGTTATCGGTCTGTCGTGCGAGACCTCATACCAGAGCGGGACGCTCACCGTATGAGTTTGTCAACTGCCCGCCGCACATGATGCGCTGGCGACTACTGTCAGTGGCCGTCGGGAAACAGGGCGGATCAGCGAGCGGGGGCCGGCACGTGCAGGCGCAGGGCGGACGAGGGAGTCGACGCGACGGGGAGCCCCGCTGCCCGCGCGCCACCGCCGCCGGCGTCGGCGGCGCGATCGGCGGCGACGTCCCGGACGAGGCAGGCGCGGCCGTCACGGAGGTCTCCCGCCCGGGTCGCCCCACAGGACCCCGAGGCGCCGGCGGCACGCGGAAGCGGCGTGCGGCCGGGGGAGCCTCCCGGGGCGCACGCAAGCGTCCACGCGAACCCGTTCGCACCCCCGCGAGCTCCCCTGGCACCCAGGCCCGACGTACCCGTACGAGGACACCGATGTCTCACCTCCGCGCCCCGGCCGCACGCGCAGACCGCCGTGAGGGCGGGCGGCACGGGCGGCCCGCCGTCCGCACCGCACCCGCGCTGCCCGAGACCCACATACGGCCCCAGCTGCTGCGGCTCGCGGTTCTGCCCCCCGTGGCCGTCGCCCTCAGCGGCTGCGCCGCCGTCCTCTTCACCGTCCGGTCCACCGGAGCGCGGCCGGGCCCCACCCTGTGGGCGGTGCTCGGCGGTGCCGTCTTCGTGGCCCTCGTCGGCATCGTCGTCGCCGCGGTCGCCGCCGACCGGGCCGCCCGCTCCGTGCACGACCGCATCGGCGTGCTGCGTCGCGGCACCGCTCGGCACGAGGCCGATCTGCGCACCCTCGTCGAGACCCTGCGCCGCGGCGACGGCCCGCCGCAGCTCGCATCGCAGAGCCGGCCCGAGGGACCGCCCGCGGACGCCGACGACTTCGACCTCCTCGCCGCCGACCTGTCCCGCGCGCACGACGGCGCCGTCACCGCCGTCGTGCAGGCCTCCCAGCTCTCCAGCCAGACCGGAAGCGAGCAGAAGCTCGAGGTGTTCGTCAACCTCGCCCGGCGCCTGCAGTCCCTGGTCCACCGCGAGATCTCCATCCTCGACGAGCTGGAGAACGAGATGGAGGACCCCGACCTGCTCAAGGGGCTCTTCCACGTCGACCACCTCGCCACCCGCATCCGCCGCCACGCGGAGAACCTCGCCGTGCTCGGCGGAGCCGTCTCGCGCCGCCAGTGGAGCAACCCGGTCTCCATGACCGAGGTGCTGCGCTCGGCCATCGCCGAGGTCGAGCAGTACTCGCGGGTCAAACTCGTGCCGCCGATCGACGGTCAGCTGCGGGGGCACGCCGTCGCCGACGTCATCCACCTCCTCGCCGAACTCGTCGAGAACGCCACGGTGTTCTCCGCCCCGCACACCCACGTCCTGCTGCGCGCCAACCTCGTCACCTCCGGGCTCGCCGTCGAGGTCGAGGACCGCGGACTCGGCATGCCCCTGGAGGAGCAGACGCGGATGAACGCGCTGCTCGCCGACCCCGACCAGGTGAACGTCGCCCGGCTCCTCGCCGACGGCCGCATCGGCCTGTTCGTCGTCTCCCAGCTCGCACGACGGCACGGCATCACCGTCCGGCTCCAGACCAACATCTACGGCGGAGTGCAGGCGGTGCTCGTCGTGCCGCAGGCGTTGCTGGGAGCGGAGGCGGGGGCGGGTGCGCCCGGGGGAGAGGGGCAGCCGGAGGGCGGAGCGGACACTGCGGACCGCCCTGCTGTACCGACGCGGCAGGCCGGGCAGGGTGGTCAGGCGGGGCCGGGTGGCGGTGGTCAGGCGGGGCCGGGTGGCCGGACCGGGCAGGGCGGTCAGGCCGGGCGGCCGGGCCGGGCCGGGCAGGCGACCTCTGGTGCCGGGGCCGGGCCGGCTGCCCTTGCCCCGGCCCAGGGCCGATCCTCGGCCGACGGCGCCGAATCCGGGGTCTCCTCCGCACAGCTGCCCGTCTCCGGAGCGGGGACACCGACCCCGCTCGCCCCACCCGGGGCATCACGGGGACGCGCACCGGAAGCCGAGCCTGTCCCGGGCGGGAACGCGCCGGGCGGCCGGCCCGCGCCCCTGCCCGTGCGCGGGGCCCGTCGGGAACGTCCGACCCCCGCCGAGGCACGGCCCGGTGTCAGTCCCGACGACCGGCGCGCCCTCGCCGAGCACGCCACCGAACTGCCCACCCCCCGCAACGGCGCCGTGCGCGGCACCATGGGCAAGCCCCAACTGCCCCGTCGCCGTGCCCAGGAGCACATCGCCCCCCAGCTGCGTGACGGCCCGGCGCCCCGCCAGGACCCCGAGCACCTCGTGGGGCACGACCCCGGTCTGATGGCGGCCTTCCAACGCGGCATCAGCCTCGCGGAGGCCCAGCAGAATCTGGAGGCCGACCACACGGAGTGGGGCGACACCCCGACCGCCCCCATGGAGACGGCCCCCACACAGTCCTCGCACACGCCTGCCGTCCCCCGGCCGGGCACGGAGCCGTCCCCCTTGGACTCGCACATGGGTGGTGTTCCCGTGGATTCCGCGCACATGGGCGATGCCCCCATGGACTCCACGCACATGGGCGGTCCCCCCACGCGCCCCACCTACATGGACTGCGCCTACACGGACCCCGTCCCCATGGGCTCCGCCTACACGGACCCCGTCCCCATGGGCTCCGCCGACACAGGCACCGCCCACACGGACCCCGCACCCAGCGGGTCCACCCGCAGGGAGCCGATGCACGTCCGTCCCGTCCACCTCGAGGCGCTCGCCCAGGAGCCGTTCCCCTCGAGCAGGCCGACGCCCGGGCCCCGTTCCGACCACCGCACGACCCCCACCCGGCAGGACGGGAGCGCACCCGCCGGATGACCACCCCCCTTCCCACCCCCACCCCCAGCGCTCCCTCAGACCTTCGTACCCCAAGGAGTCGATCCACCATGGCGAGCGATGCGCCGACCGCCCATGTTTCCGATCTCGACTGGCTGATGAGCGGCCTCGTGCAGCGCGTACCGCACACGACCGCCGCCGTGCTCCTGTCCTGCGACGGACTCGTGAAGTCCGTGCACGGTCTCGACCCGGACAGCGCCGACCACATGGCAGCGCTGGCCTCCGGCCTGTACTCCCTCGGCCGCAGCGCCGGTGTCCGCTTCGGCGACGGCGGCGACGTGCGGCAGGTCGTCGTCGAACTCGCCTCGACCCTGCTGTTCGTCACCACCGCCGGCTCCGGCACCTGCCTCGCCGTGCTCGCCGGCCGCGAGGCCGACGCGGCCGTGCTGGGCTACGAGATGGCGATGCTGGTCAAGAGTGTCCGGCCCTACCTGGTGACCGCTCCCCGGCAGTCCGTCGAATCCCCGGCGATGAGGCCTTGAGCGTGACGGCGGCCGGTGACGGGCCATGGCTCGACGACGCGGCCGGGCGGCTCGTACGGCCGTTCACGGTCAGCAACGGCCGCACCCGTCCGACCGTCGCGCTCGACCTCATGTCGCAGGTGATGGCCACCGGGTCGACCCCGCTCGGCTACCTCGGCCCCGAACACACGGAAGCGCTGGAGCGGTGCCGCGTGCCCGTCGCCGTCGCCGAGGTCGCCGCCCACCTCAAACTGCCGGTGGCCGTCACCAAGGTGCTGCTGGCGGACCTCGTCGACTGCGGGACGCTGACGACCAAGCCCCCCGCGTTCCACCACAACCCGACGGACCGGGCCCTTCTGGAGGCAGTGCTCGATGGACTACGACGACAGCTCTGACTACACCGACGGACCGGGCCCCGGCGCGGACCCGTTCCCCACCGCGCTGAAAATCCTGGTGGCAGGCGGGTTCGGGGTGGGCAAGACGACCTTCGTCGGCGCGGTCAGCGAGATCGCGCCGCTCAGCACGGAGGAACTGCTCACCACCGTCAGTGCCGCGACCGACAACCTCGACGGCATCGAGAACAAGGTCGAGACGACCGTGGCCATGGACTTCGGCCGGATCACCCTCGACCCCAAGCACGTGCTGTACCTCTTCGGCACGCCCGGGCAGGAGCGCTTCTGGTTCATGTGGGACGAGTTGTGCGAGGGCGCGCTCGGCGCGGTCATCCTCGCCGACACCCGCCGGCTCCAGGAGTGCTTCGCGGCCGTCGACTTCTTCGAGCAGCGCGGCCTCGGCTTCATCGTCGCCGTCAACGAGTTCGACGGCGCCTACCGCTACGACCCCGAGGAGGTGCGCGGCGCCCTGGACCTGTCAGCGGACGTCCCCGTCGTGTGCTGCGACGCGCGGATCTCCAGCTCCGGGGTCCAGACCCTGCTGACCCTGGTGCGCCATCTCATCGCCCACACGCCGGCCCCCGCGACGGGGTATGGCGCCCACAGGTGACCCCCTCACACCAGCCACGGAGCCCATATATGACGCAAGTCCACACTCCAGGAGCATGCCCATGACCTACGACCCGCCGCGCCCGGCCGGTCGTCTGCTGCTCACACCCGAGGACAAGGAGGCCCCCGCCCGCACCCGCCGACTGCGCCGACTGGGCCTGGGGGAGTGCCCCGACCCGGCGCTCGACGCCTTCGCCCACCGCCTCGCCGCACTCACCGCGGCGCCTTACGCCATGGTCAACCTCCCCGACGAGCAGGGGCAGTTCTTCGCGGGCCTGTACGCGCCGGCGATCGCGCCGGTCGTGCGCAGCGACGGCACCAGCCCGCGCCTCGGCCGTGCCCTGCCCCGCGACCACGGCTTCTGCCCCCATGTGGTGGCACGCCGCAAGGCCCTCGCCCTGGAGGACGTCGGCGACTTTCCGCGGTTCGCGGGCAATCCGGTGGTCGACGAGTTCGGCATCCGCTCCTACCTCGGCGCACCGCTCATCGACGGCACGGGCCTGGTTTTGGGCACGGTCAGCGTCGCGGACATCGCGCCCCGGCCGTGGGGGAAGCCGGGCCTGACGACGATCAAGGAACACGCCGCGCGCCTCGTCGTGGAACTGGAGAGCCGGGACGGCCTGCCGCCCTACTGAGGCCCGGGCCTCCCACGGCCGTGGCCGAGGGCGTGAAGCAAAGCTGAGGCGGCGCTTAAGAAATCCTCGATGGACCGGCGTGGCCGCCGTACGGCAGATTGCAGTGCGATCCCACTCCCATCCCGGTCCAGGGGTTCCTTCGGCATGCCCGGAGCCGGGACTCACGCACAGGAGCCGTAGCGGTGAAGGCGCTGGTCAAGCAGAAGGCGGAACCCGGGCTGTGGCTCGCGGACGTCCCCGAGCCCGCCGTCGGGCCCACGGACGTGCTCATCAAGGTGCTGCGCACCGGCATCTGCGGCACCGATCTGCACATCCGGGCGTGGGACGGCTGGGCCCAGCAGGCGATCAGCACCCCGCTCGTGGTCGGGCACGAGTTCGTCGGCGAGGTCGTCGAGACCGGCCGCGACGTCACCGACATCTCCGTCGGCGACCGGGTCAGCGGCGAGGGCCACCTGGTGTGCGGCAAGTGCCGCAACTGCCTGGCCGGCCGCCGTCACCTGTGCCGGGCCACCGTCGGGCTCGGAGTCGGCCGGGACGGCGCGTTCGCCGAGTACGTGGCCCTGCCCGCCGGCAACGTCTGGGTGCACCGGGTGCCCGTCGACCTCGACGTGGCCGCCATCTTCGACCCCTTCGGCAACGCCGTGCACACCGCGCTGTCCTTTCCGCTCGTCGGCGAGGACGTCCTGGTCACCGGAGCGGGCCCCATCGGCCTGATGGCCGCCGCCGTGGCCAGGCACGCGGGTGCCCGCAACGTCGTGATCACCGACGTCAGCGAGGAGCGGCTGGAACTCGCCCGCAAGATCGGCGTCAGCCTCGCACTGAACGTCTCCGGCTCCACCATCGCCGACGGGCAGCGCACGCTCGGACTGCGGGAGGGCTTCGACATCGGCCTGGAGATGTCCGGCCGCCCCGAGGCCATGCGCGACATGATCGCCAACATGACGCACGGCGGCCGGATCGCGATGCTGGGCCTGCCCTCGCAGGAGTTCCCCGTCGACTGGGCCCGCATCGTCACCTCGATGATCACCATCAAGGGCATCTACGGCCGCGAGATGTTCGAGACCTGGTACGCCATGTCCGTCCTGCTCGAAGCGGGCCTGGACCTCGCGCCCGTCATCACCGGCCGCTACAGCCACCGCGACTTCGAGGCGGCGTTCGAGGACGCGGCGAGCGGCCGCGGCGGCAAGGTCATCCTCGACTGGACCGCGTAACCCCCAACTCCGCGAGCACCTTAGGAGCTTTCCCGATGTTCGACTCCGTGCGCGACGACCTGCGCGCCACCCTCGACGAGATCCGCGCCGCCGGCCTGCACAAGCCCGAGCGCGTGATCGGCACTCCGCAGTCCGCCACCGTGAACGTCACGGCGGGCGGCCGCCCCGGCGAGGTCCTCAACTTCTGCGCCAACAACTACCTCGGCCTCGCCGACCAGCCCGAGGTCGTGGCCGCCGCACACCAGGCCCTGGACCGCTGGGGATACGGCATGGCCTCCGTCCGCTTCATCTGCGGCACCCAGGAGGTGCACAAGGAACTCGAGGCCAGGCTCTCGGCGTTCCTCGGCCAGGAGGACACGATCCTCTACTCGTCGTGCTTCGACGCCAACGGCGGCGTGTTCGAGACGCTGCTCGGCCCGGAGGACGCGGTCATCTCCGACGCCCTCAACCACGCGTCGATCATCGACGGCATCCGCCTGTCCAAGGCCCGCCGCCTGCGCTACGCCAACCGCGACCTGGCCGAGCTGGAAGCCCGCCTGAAGGAGGCCTCCGACGCGCGCCGCCGCCTGATCGTCACGGACGGCGTCTTCTCCATGGACGGCTACGTCGCCCCGCTGCGCGAGATCTGCGACCTCGCCGACCGCTACGACGCGATGGTCATGGTCGACGACTCCCACGCGGTCGGTTTCGTCGGCCCCGGCGGCCGCGGAACGCCCGAGCTGCACGGCGTGATGGACCGCGTCGACATCATCACCGGCACCCTCGGCAAGGCCCTCGGCGGCGCCTCCGGCGGCTACGTCGCCGCCCGCGCCGAGATCGTCGCCCTGCTGCGCCAGCGCTCCCGGCCGTACCTGTTCTCCAACACGCTCGCCCCGGTCATCGCCGCGGCCTCCCTGAAGGTCCTCGACCTGCTGGAGTCGGCGGACGACCTGCGCGTCCAGCTGGCCGAGAACACGGCCCTCTTCCGCGGCCGGATGACCGAGGAGGGCTTCGACGTCCTCCCCGGCGACCACGCCATCGCCCCGGTGATGATCGGGGACGCGGCGGTCGCCGGCCGCATGGCGGAGCTGCTGCTGGAGCGCGGCGTCTACGTCATCGGCTTCTCGTACCCGGTGGTGCCGCAGGGCCAGGCCCGCATCCGCGTCCAGCTGTCGGCCGCGCACTCCACGGACGACGTCAACCGCGCGGTCGACGCTTTCGTGGCGGCCCGGGCTCAGCTGGACTCCGAGCAGGCCTGAGGGATGCGTTTGAGACAATCGATCGCATGATCGAAGCGCGGCGGCTCCACATCCTCCGGGCGGTGGCCGACCACCGTACGGTGACGGCGGCTGCCGCCGCGCTCTACCTCACCCCGTCGGCCGTCTCCCAGCAGCTCGCCGCCCTGGAGCAGGAGACCGGCCACCGGCTCGTCGAGCGCGGCGCCAAGGGCGTACGGCTCACCCCCGCCGGCGAGATCCTGCTCAACCACACCAACGCGGTCCTGGCCCAGCTGGAGCGGGCCGAGGCCGAGCTGGCCGCGTACAGCTCGGGCTCGGCCGGCACCGTCACGGTCGCCTCCTTCGCCACGGGCATCGCCCTGGTCGTCGCGCCGGCCGTGGCCGGTCTCGCCCGGTCGGCGCCCGGCATCCGCATCCGCGTCCAGGACGCCGAGGGCGACGCGAGCCTGCCGATGGTGCTGGACCGGCAGGTCGATGTCGCGGTCGCCGTCGAGTACCGCGGGGCCCCGCCCGCCGACGACCCGCGACTGGCCCACGTGCCGTTGTACTCCGAGCCCTTCGACGCGGTCGTGCCGGTCACCCACCGTCTGGCCGACGCGGCGGAGGTGCCGCTCGCCGAACTGGCCAAGGACGCGTGGATCGGCCCCTACCCCGGCAACCCCTGCCACGACGTGGTGATCCTGGCCTGCGAGAACGCCGGTTTCCAGCCGCGCATGGAACATTCCTCGGACGACTTCCGCGCGGTCGTCGCCCTCGCCTCGGCCGACGCCGGAGTCGCCCTGGTGCCTCGCTCGGCGCTGCGCGGCATGGACCTCACCGGCGTGGTGGTCCGCCCCGTCGACGGGACACCCCCCACCCGCCGGGTCTTCGCCGCCGTCCGCAGGGGAGCCGAGGAGCACCCCCTCATCCGACCCGTGCTGGACGCGCTCGGCGCGGCGGCCCGGATGTGAGCGTCCCGTAACGCGGTTGTCTCATATCCGGGATAGCGTCCCGGATGTGAGAAATGACGAGGTGGACCCCGTCGACGCCCGGCTGGGTGCACGACTGGCCGAGCTGCGGGCCGAACACGGCTGGTCCCTGGGCGAGTTGGCGAACCGTAGCGGAGTGAGCCGGTCCACCCTGTCCCGGGCCGAACGGGCGGAGACCAGCCCGACCGCCGCTCTCCTGAACCGCCTGTGCGCCGTCTACGGACGCACCATGTCCCAACTGCTCAGCGAGGTCGAGGCGGAACCGGAGGAAGTGGTCCGCTCCGCCGAGCAGCCCGTGTGGCAGGACCGGGCCCACGGCTTCGTACGGCGGTCCGTGTCGCCCCCGCACACCGCCCTGCGCGGCGAACTGGTCGAGGCCCGCCTCTCACCGGGCGCGGACATCTCCTACGATCGTCCACCCGTGGCCGGGCTGGAGCAGCACATCTGGATCCTGGAGGGAGCCCTGGACGTGACGGCACAGGACACCGAACACCACCTCGGCGCCGACGACTGCCTGCGGATGCGCGTATGGGGCCCGACCCGTTTCCGGTGCGCCGCACCCGAGGGTGTCCGGTACCTGCTGGCGGTGGTGCGGCCGTGATCCCGCTGGACGAGACCGGCCTGCCGGCCCACGCGGAGCAACTGGCGGATCTGCTGGCCGACACCGTGAACGGAGGTGCCTCCATCGGGTTCCTCGCCCCGCTCGACCGGGCGCAGGCCCTGGCCTGGTGGGAGGAGAGGGCCATGGACGTCGCCGCGGGCCGGCTCGCCGTCTGGGCCGCGTGCGAGGGGGAGCGCGTGCTCGGCACCGTGAGCCTGGCCTTCCCCGGCAAGACCAACAGCCGTCACCGCGCCGAGCTCGTGAAGCTGATGGTCCACGCGGACGCCCGTGGTCGCGGCCTCGGCCGCGCGCTCCTGGCCACGGCCGAGGCCGCGGCCACGGCGGCCGGTGTCACGCTCCTGCACCTGGATACGCAGACCGGCAGCCCCGCCGAGCGTCTGTACCGGTCCGCCGGCTGGACCCCGATCGGCTCGATCCCCGACTACGCGGCCGATCCCGGCGGAAGGCTGCGGCCGACGACGATCTACTACAAGCGCATCCCGGCCACCGCTCCCACCAGGTGATTGTCAGTGCGAGCCGATACGGTGCCTGCCATGCCGGATGCCGAAGACGTACGACGGATCGCCCTGTCCCTGCCGGACACGACGGAGAAGATCGCCTGGAGCATGCCCACGTTCCGGGTCGCGGGGAAGATGTTCGCTACCCTTCCCGAGGACGAGACCTCCCTCGCCGTGCGCTGCCCCAAGGAGGAGCGCGACGAACTGGTGCTCGCCGAGCCGGGGAAGTTCTGGATCGCCGACCACGAGGCCCAGTTCGCCTGGGTGCGGGCCCGGCTCGACGCCATCGAGGACGAGGCCGAGCTGCGCGACATCCTCGCCGACTCCTGGCGGCAGGCGGCCCCGACCCGGCTCCTGGAGGCCCACCCCCGCCTGGGCCTTCCGGCGAACTGAGGCGCACACCTCGCCACCGCGACCGGCCTCGCAGTCGAGCGGGCGGGCCCGGGGAAACGGGTGCACGATCATCGGCGCGAGTGCGGTATTGTTTTCCTGCGCGTTCGGCCGGGGGAAACCCCCAGGTCAGACGGGCAACGGGACGTGGCGCAGCTTGGTAGCGCACTTGACTGGGGGTCAAGGGGTCGCAGGTTCAAATCCTGTCGTCCCGACTTGTGAAGCAGCAGGTCGGCGGCCGTAATCGGAGCATTCCGATACGGCCGCTCGATCGTTTCCGGCGTCCTGCTCATTCCTGTTCGCGCCGACCGCTCGGCAGGGCCGGCCTGCGGTCGCTGGTGGCGATCCTGGTGGCCATCCCGGCGAGTTGCCGGCACGCCTGCGTGATCTCCCGCTCGGTCTCGGCGCGTTCGCTCACGGCCGCTCCGAGCATGAGCGCCGTCAACGAGGCGGAACCGTTGAACGCCTGAAGAGTGATCATGTCGGTGAACAGGTCATGGCCGGCGAACGGCCCCGATTGCTGCGCGGCCGCGACGATCGCGAAGGTCGACACGGCGAGGGCGCAGGGCGCGACCCCGGCGAGCCGGAAGCGGAAGCCGGCCCAGATCAGCAGCGGGAAGCCGAGGAAGAGCAGCGGTGTGCTGCTGGTCTCGACGAAACCGACACACGCCGTGGCCGCCACCAGCAGGATCCCCTCCACCCATCGGGACAGCGGAACGCCCCGGGGCCACCGGGCCGAGCGCAGCACGAGCAGCACGGGTGTGACGGTCAGGACGCCCATCGCGTCTCCGGTCCACCACACCGACCAGGTCGAGGCGAAGTCGTCGGTCGCCAGCACCCCGGTCAGGGCCAGCGTCCCGCTGCCGACGGAGGCGCTGACCAGCATCCCGGTGAAGGCCCCGAGGAAGATCAGGGCCAGCGCGTCCCGCAGCCGGTTCAGTTCGTTGCGGAACCCGGCACGCCGGAGCAGGGCGTACGAACAGACCGGTGCGAGCGTGTTGCCCGCCGCGATCGCGAGGACGGCCCACAGGGACGGCCCGAGAGTGACGTTGGCCAGGAACGCGCCGAGAGCGATCCCGGGCCAGACCCGCGGTCCGAGCAGCAGGAGACTCGCGAGCGCGATACCGCTCGGCGGCCACAGCGGGGTGACCTGCCCGCGTACGAGTTGCTGGAGCAGTCCCAGCTCGGCCGAGCCGTAGTACAGCGCGGCGACGGCGCAGATCTGCAGGGCCACCCGGACGTCGCGCCGGGGCCGGACCTGCCGCGCGACCGCCATCGGGGACCTCCGCATCGCCATCCCCTCGACCATCATCCGCCGGATCCCCAGGTTCCTCCACACCATTGCTGAGCTGGATGTTCGGCCCTCGTGGGTGCCCGGCCTCAGGAGGGCGGCGTGCGCAGGGCGAGCAGGGCCATGTCGTCGTGACCGTCGCTGGGATGGTGATCGGCCAGGGCGCACACGAAGTCCGGCAGGGGCAGGGCGGTGTGGACCGCCGCGAGACCGGCCAGCTCCGCCAGGCTCTCGTCGATGGAGCGGGAGGGATGCTCGATCAGGCCGTCGGTGAAGAAGACCAGGGTGGTGCCGGGGTCCAGGAAGCGGGAGTGGTCGGGGCGGGGCTCCTCCGGGTCGACCCCGAGCGGCAGCCCGGGCTCCGCTGAGAGGATCTCGACCCGGCGCTCGGGGGTGATCAGCAGGGGTGGGACGTGCCCCGCGGTGCTCCAGCGCAGGCGCCAGCCACGTCCCTCCGGCTCGATCCGGGCCAGGGCGGTCGTCGTGACGGGGTTGGGTGTGACCGCCTGGAGCGTGTGGTCGAGCCGGGTCAGGACCGCCGCGGGCGAACTGCCCGGATCGAAGAGCAGAGCGCGCAGCATGTTGCGCGTGGAGGCCATGGCGGCCGCGGCGTGCAGATCGTGTCCGACCACGTCACCGATGACGACGGCCACCACGTCGTCGGGCAGCTGGATCGCGTCGTACCAGTCCCCGCCGAGCTTGCTGGGCTCCGCGGCGGGCCGGTAGACGGCCGCCGCGGTGAACGGGCTCAGGTCCGGCAGCGTGGGCAGCAGCAGCCGCTGGAACTGCTCGGCTCCCACCCGCACCTGCTCGAACAGGCGGACGTTCTCGATCGCGATCCCGGCGGCGCTGGCAAGGGCCATCAGGACGTTCTCGTCGTGCACGTCGAAGGGCTGCCCGTCCTGCCGCTCGGAGAGGTACAGGTCGCCGTAGATCTCGCCGCGGACGCTGATGGCGACGCCGAGCAGGGTCGTCAGGTGGGGATGGCCGGGCGGGAAGCCGACGGACGCGGCGTGGGCGGGGATGTCGCCGATCCGCAGGGGCTCGGGGTGGCTGATCAGATGGCCTAGGACGCCCCGGCCGGTCGGCAGGCCCGTCCCGGCCAGGGCGGCGCTCTCCCGCTCCGAGAGGCCGGCGGTGATGAACTGCTCCAAGTGCTCACCGGTGTCGTTGAGCACGCCGAGGGCACCGTAGCGGGTGCCGACCAGGTCCATGGCGGTGGTGACGATGCGGTGCAGCACCGCGGGCAGCTCCACCTCGCGGCTGATGGCCACCACGGCGTCCAGCAGTCCCTGCATCCGGTCCATCGCGTCCAGCAGGGAGCGCAGCTGCTCGTCGATCCGGTCCAGCTCGGTGCGCAGGCGCACGTGCAGTTCGGGCAGGTGCTGCTGTCCCGGATATCGGCCCTGCTGCTCCGCCGCCATCACATGCGCCTCCCGGCCGGAGGTCGGTCACGTGAACGAGCTTATGCCTCAGATCACGCAGCCCGCATGGGCCAGCGCCTGCTTCAGAAGCACCCCGTGCCCGCCCGGCATCTCGCTCTGCACCGCCTCCGAGACCGCCTCCTGCGGGCTGAACCACACCAGGTCGAGCGCGTCCTGCCGGGGCCGGCAGTCGCCCGTCACCGGCACGATGTAGGCGAGGGACACCGCGTGCTGACGGGGGTCGTGGTACGGCGTGATGCCCTGCGTCGGGAAGTACTCCGCGACCGTGAACGGCTGCAGCGACGCCGGGACGCGGGGCAGCGCGACCGGGCCGAGGTCCTTCTCCAGGTGGCGCAGGAGGGCGTCGCGCACGCGTTCGTGGTGCAGCACGCGACCGGAGACCAGCGTCCGGCTGACCGTACCGTCCGGTCCGATGCGCAGCAGCAGGCCGACGCTGGTGACTTCGCCGCTGTCGTCGACGCGCACCGGGACGGCCTCGACGTACAGGATCGGCATGCGGGCGCGCGTCATCTCCAGTTCGTCGGAGGACAGCCAGCCGGGCGTGGTTTCGGTCATGTCAGACATCGCTTGATCATACTTTCAGCCGTTCGGACTTCCTGGGTAGCCGCTTCAGGAGAACTGTGACCGGCCCCACCCCTGTTCAATCGCCCTCCGGCCGTTCGTTCCGCAACCGGTAGACCCGAAGGGCGTTGTCCCGTCCGGCCCACCGCGCGAACCGCAGCGCGTCCGGCAGGGCCAGTTCGTCGGCGTCCACCCGCTCCTGGAGCAGCTCCGCCAGCCCCTGCCGGAAGGCGAGAGCCCCGAGGTGGTGGAACTCCGGCACACCGTAGGCGTCGGAGCTGTACAGCAGTTTGCGGAACGGTGTGATCTCCAGGGCCTCCGCGAGGACCGCGCCGGCCCGGGCGGGGCCGACGTAGTGGAGGGTGAGGCCGACGTCGAGGTACACCTGCTCGAAGACCGCCGCCAGGTAGGCGGCCTGCCGCTGGTAGGGCCAGCAGTGCAGCAGCAGCACGGGGATCCTCCCGGCGGTGAGGTGCAGCCAGTCCGTGAGGTGGGTGGGGTCGACGCGGTGCAGCCGGATGTCGTTGTCGCCGAACCCGGTGTGCAGTTGCAGTGGCAGACCGAGGTCGACGGCGGTCCACAGCAGGTGCCGCACGAGGACCGGGTCGTCGAGACGGCCCCCTCTGCCGAGCCAGGCCCGGGCCGCCTTGGTGACCTGCGCGTCCGAGGGGCGGGCCGGGTCCACGTCGAAGCCGGTGCGGTAGGCCGCCACCGACTTCACGGCCACCACGCCGGGCCGTCGCACGGCGTCCAGGGCGGCCGCGTGGAAGGTCCGCGCGTACGCGTCCGGTTCGACCCCCGCGGCCCGTACCGACTCCGCGACGCCCTCCAGCCGTACGACCTCGTACGCCGTGCCGCCTGCGGCCCCGGCGATGTCCCGGGGCGTGGTGATGCGGTCGGGGGCGTAGCCGGTGTCGACGCAGAAGACGTCCGTGCCCGTCGCGCGCAGGAAGCGGCGCTGCACCTCGCGCCAGCCCAGTTCCGAGCGGCGGGCGAGGTACTCCCCGGGGGTCGCGTGCCGGGGGAGGTCCAGCAGGGGAGCGCAGTGGCGGCGCACGGCCACGCCGACGGGGCTGTCGAAGGGCGAGACGCCCGGCCACGCCTCGCCCTCCGTGAGGAGAGACTCGAAGGTGCTCCGGTCGAGGTCGGCCGTGACGGTGCCGTGGCAGTGGTGGTCGACCAGCCGTAGGGAGTCGAGCGCCTCGCGGACCGCGCCCACGTCAGTACTTCCAGCGGTACGCCGCCGCCACCCGGTCGTCGTCGAGACCGGCGACGGACGCTGCTTCTCCGAGGCGGACGGCGATCACCGCGTCGGCCAGCACAGGGCCGAGGGCCGCGCGCAGGACGGCGTCCGCGCGGAACTCCTCGACGGCCCCCTCCAGGGAGACCGGCAGGCGCCGCACGCCCCGGGCCGCCGCCTTCGCCTCGGCCAGGTGGGCCGGGTCCCCGGTGGTCTCGGCGGGGAGCGCGGCCGACGACGTCAGGCCGTCAAGGCCGGCGACGATCAGGGAACCGATCGCGAGGTAGGGGTTGGCGGCCAGGTCGACGGGCTTGATCTCCAGGTTGGCCGCCCGGTCGCGCAGACCCGCGGTGCCGGTGACGACACGCAGCGCGGTCTCCCGGGTCTCGTGGCCCCAGGCGGTGAACACCCCGGCCCACTGGGAGGGCCTGAGCCGCAGGTGACTGGCGGGGCTCGGGGCGGTGACGGCCGTGAGGGCGGGCAGGTGGCCGAGGATGCCGGCCGTGAACGACTCCGCTTCCGCCGTCATGCCGTACCGGCCCGCGCCCCCGGAGTACAGATTGGCCCCGTCGCGCCAGGCGGACAGGTGGACGTGGCCGCCGTTCCCGACGCCCCGGCCCGCCACGGCCGGGGCGAAGGAGACCCTCAGCCCGTGCCGCCCGGCCACCGCACGGACGGTCTGGCGGACCAGCACACTGCGGTCGGCCGCCGCCACCGGATCGGCGGCACCCACCGAGATCTCGAACTGCCCGGACGCGTACTCGGGGTGAACCTGCTCGACATCGATGCCCTGCGCCGCGCACGCCGCCAGCAGATCGGCGGTGTAGTCGCCGAGCTCGACCTGCCGGATCGCCCCGTACGCCGGTCCGGTCGTCGCCGGCACGAACGCGTCGCCGGGGGCGTCGCCGCGGGCCACGGTCCACTCGACCTCGATGGCCGCCTTGAAGGTGAGGCCCTGCTGCTCGGCCGCCCCGGTGACGATCCGCCGCAGGAACGTGCGGGTGCAGCCGGGGTGCCGCTCGCCGTCCTGGGTGATGCGGTCGACCGGTGCCCAGGCCCAGCCGGGCTGCCCGGCGAGGACGACGAGCCGGTCCAGGTCCGGGTAGAGGCGCAGATCGCCGTCGGGGGAGCCCAGGACGTCGGTGGTGACGACGGAGTCGTCCGCCAGGAACGTGTCGAACACCGGTGACATGCCGACGCCCCAGGCCGCCGCGGAGGACAGCCGGGCCGTCGGGACGGTCTTCACCCGGCCGATGCCCGCGGTGTCGACATAGGCCAGCACGACACCGTGCACACCCCGCTCCGCGAGCTCGCCGCTCAGCGCGGTGGCCCGCTCGACGTCGCCGGGACGGCCGCCGGGCACGGGATCGGCCAGGGTGGTCATACGTCCTCCGTGGGTCTCCGGACTTCAGTGGCGAGGCCGGCCGGGGCGGCGCCCGTCAGGGTTTCACGGCCACGGCGCCGTACTGCGGTACCAGCACGGCCGATCCCGGCCCGGCGCGCCACTGCCCGCACGACACCAGGCCCGGTTCGAGCACCTCCAGCCCCTCGAAGAACGCCGCGATGTCCGAGCCGCTGCGGGCGGTGATCGGGGGAGTGGCGTTCTCGTTCCAGAACTCCATGGCCGGGATCTGGCCCGCGCCGCCGAGCTCGTCGTCGAAGGTCGGGTGGGTGAGGACCAGGAAGCTGCCGGACGGCACCGCGGCCATCACCCGGCGCACGATGTCCCGGGCCTTCTCGACGTCCAGGACGAAGTTCAGGATGCCCAGCATCATCACGGCGATGGGCTCGGTGAAGTCGAGGGTCTGCCCGGCCCGTTCGAGGATGGCGTCCGGGTCGTGCACATCGGCGTCGATGTAGGCGGTGACGCCGTCGTGGGTGCCGGTGAGCAGCGTACGGGCGTGCACCAGCACGATCGGGTCGTTGTCGACGTAGACGATGCGCGCGTCGGGCGCGAGCCGCTGGGCGATCTCATGGGTGTTGTCCGCCGTCGGCAGCCCCGTGCCGATGTCGAGGAACTGCCGCACACCCCGCTCGCCGGCGAGGAACGACACGGCCCGGCCGAGGAAGTCCCGGTCGGCCCGGGCGATGTCCCGGATGATCGGGAACATGCCGGCGACGTGCTCGCCGACCTGCTGGTCGACCTCGTAGTTGTCCTTGCCGCCGATCCAGTAGTTCCACACGCGCGCGTTGTGCGCCACACCGGTGTTCAGCCTCGCCGACCCGCCCGAAGGGGTGTGGCCATCACTCACGACTCGTCCTCTCCTCGCACGCACGACCGAAGCCGGTCATCGCCGCCATTGTGCCGCTCCGGTGATCACACTGTCCCGGGAATCGGCGGAGCGGGAAAGGCGGTTGGCGCGGGAAAGGAGCCTCCCGGCGTGCCGGCCGGTCTAGGTGGGGCTCGCGGCCGGCGACTTCCCCGCCAGGACGTCCTCGAGGCGCTGGGTGCCCTGCTGCACCGCCTGCTTCAAGGAGTCGTCCTCGCCCCCGTCGAGCCCGCCCGCCGTGACGGTGATCGCGTCGTCGCCGACCCGTACGGCGGCGACGTTCAGGGTCAGCGTCGCGTCGTCGCCGCCCGCCGAGCCCTGCACCGTCACGCGCAGGCCCTGCCGGGCGTCGCCGACTTTGGGGAGCGAGATCTCGATGACCTGGACGGTGCGCTTCTCCTTGCCGTCGGTCACGGTGAACTGGTCGCACTTCTCCGGCAGGGTCGCCATCCAGTTCAGGGAGTCCTGCGCATCGGTCCGGTCGTAGGAGGCGACCTGGTAGAGCAGGCGGGAGTCGCCCTCCTCGAAGCCACGCAGCGCGGACGCGCCCGACGGCCTGCCCAGCAGATCGTCGTCGAACAGGGAGTCGAGGAGCCGCTGGCAGTCGGACGCCTGGGCCTTGGCGGTGAGGAAGTCGGAGACGTCGACGGTGCCGATGAGGAGGTTGTCGTGCCAGTTCTCCGCCTCCGCGTCCTTGACCTGCGTCCAGTCGTCCTCGATGTCCGCCTCGGTGATCAGTGCGGTGCGCGCGCCGTCCTTGGACAGGGTGGCGGTGGGGGACGGGGACTGCCGCGCGCCGGCGACCTGGGACGCGGTGACGCCGGAGACGTGTGAGCCGTCCGTGCCGCCGTCGTCCGAACAGGCGGCGGCGGAGAGCAGCGTGCCGGCCGCCAGCGTGCAGGAGAGGACGCGGACGAGCCTGGACGGACTTCGGGTCATCGGGAGTGCCTCCTGGAAGCGTGACGCGTGCCCTCAGCGCACCACCGCCGCCGGGGGCCCACCACCGGCGTCCGACCGTTCGGGTGAGCAGCACCGGGGCCACCCGCAAGACCCTGGCGCCCGGGCTCGCACGCGCTGTTCAATGAAGCTGAACAGCACGCACCGTCCGTCCGAGCAGAGGAGCCGCCCGTGTCCGCCGTCGTACCGCCTGTCGGCTCGCGCATCCGGCGGGCGCGCCTGGAGCGCGGTACGAGCCTGCGCGCGCTGGCCCGGGAGATCGGCGTGTCGGCGAGTCTCGTGTCGCAGATCGAGACGGGCAAGAGCCAGCCGTCGGTCAGCACGCTGTACGCGATCACCACGGCCCTCGGGATCTCCGTCGAGTCCCTCTTCGACGCCCGTGAGGAGGCCGCGCCGGTCCCGCCCGCCGCGATCCGGCCCGCCGTCCCGCACGCCGCGCCCTCCGCCATCGCGTCCTCCGCCGCCGCGTCCCCCGCCACCGTGCCGCTCGCCCTCGCCGCCTTGGCGGCCGAGCCGGGGCGGCGGATCGGGCCGCTGGTCGCCGCGGGCGGGCGCGAGACGCTGGAGCTGGACTCGGGGGTCGTGTGGGAGCGGCTCGGGCGGGCCCCCGGCGCGGAGGCCGACTTCCTGCTCGTGACCTACCGCCCCGGCGGCTCGTCCTCCGCCTCCGGGGCGCTGATGCGGCACCCCGGGACCGAGTACGGCTATCTGACCTCCGGCGAGCTGATCCTCACCCTCGCCTTCGAGGAGTACACGCTGCGGCCGGGCGATTCCGTCTGCTTCGAGTCGACGACCCCCCACCGCTACCGCAACGATGGAGAGGTACCGGCGGTGGGCGTCTGGTTCGTGTCCGGCGATGTTCAGTGACACTTGACACCCATCGCACACGGGCGTTCACTCCGAAGTGGGGGTGGTCGCCATGGCGATCCGCACATATGGACCCAACGCCGTCGACTGGGAAGAGCGCATCGACCTGGACCGGCTGCGCGGGCAGCGGCTGGCCCGGCTGCACGAGTCCCTGAACCGCTCCTCCCTCGGCGCGGTGCTCGGCTTCGACTTCGCCAACATCCGCTACATGACGGCCACCCACATCGGCACCTGGGCGATGGACAAGCTGATCCGCTTCGCCCTGCTGGTGCGCGACGGCGAACCGGTCGTCTGGGACTTCGGTTCCGCCGCCCGCCACCACCAGCTCTACAACCCCTGGCTCGACTACAGCGACGGCAAGGGCGGCCCGCCCACCGGTGCCCGGGCCGGCATCTCCACCCTGCGCGGCGCCTTCCATCCGGGCGCCGGGATCGCCGAGGACGTGGCGGCCAAGATCGCCGCCGAGCTGCGCGCCCACGGCCTGGCGGGCGAGCCGCTCGGCGTCGACGTCGCCGAGATGCCCGTCCTCACCGCGCTGCGTGCGGAGGGCATCGACGCGGTCGACGGGCAGCAGGTGTTCCTGGAGGCCCGCCGCATCAAGACCGGCGACGAGATCGCCCTGCTCACCCAGGCCTGCGCCATGGTCGACGCCGCCTACGAGGAGCTGTACGGCTACCTGCGCCCGGGAGTACGCGAGAACGAGTGCGTCGGCGTGGTCAGCAAGGTGCTGTACGACCTCGGCAGCGAGTACGTCGAAGGCGTCAACGCCATTTCGGGCGAGCGCTGTTCGCCGCATCCGCACGTCTACAGCGACCGGTTGGTCCGCCCCGGCGACCCCGCCTTCTTCGACATCCTGCACAGCCACCTCGGCTACCGCACCTGCTACTACCGCACGTTCGCCGTGGGCAGCGCCTCGCGGGCGCAGCGGGACGCGTACGTGCGCTGCCGGGCGTACATGGACGAGGCGATCGCCCTGGTCCGGCCGGGCGCCACCACCGCCGACGTCGTGCGGGTCTGGCCGCGCGCCGAGGAGTTCGGCTTCGCCGACGAAACCGCCGCGTTCGCCCTCCAGTACGGCCACGGCGTGGGCCTGTCGATCTGGGAGAAGCCGATCTTCAGCCGCCTGGTCTCCCTCGACCACCCCGAAGTCCTCGAAGAGGGCATGGTGTTCGCGCTGGAGACGTACTGGCCGGCCGCCGACGGCTGGTCCGCCGCCCGGATCGAGGAGGAACTGGTCGTGACCGCCGACGGCTGCGAGGTCATCACCAAGTTCCCCGCCGAGGAACTGCTGGTGGCCGGGCGCAAGTACTGGACGGTGGGCGGCGAGCTGAACACCTGCCGCGAGGCGCAGTCCCACCTCAACACCGGGGACCGCGCGCGGGCGGACGCCGCGGACCGCACAGGGGCAGGCACCCGGGACGGCGCGCGGGCGGACATCGGGGACGGCGCGCGGGCAGGAGCCGGTGAGCGTGCGCACGCGCACAGCGCGGACCGCTCCCGGCCCACCGGCGGGGACCGCTGATGGACGCTCCCGGGCTCCTCGACCGGTACGAGCGGATGAACGTCATCCGCCGGACGGAGAAGGCCGCCCATGACCTGTTCCTGCGGGGCCTGGTGAAGGGCACCACGCACCTGGCCGCCGGGCAGGAGGCGATCGCCGTGGGCGCGAGCGCCGCCCTGCGCCCGGACGACTACGTGTTCGCCACCTACCGGGGCCACCACCACGTCCTCGCCAGGGGAGCCACCCCCGAGGAGTGCCTCGCCGAGCTGATGAGCCGCGCGAGCGGGCTGTGCCGCGCCAAGGGCGGCTCCATGCACCTGACCAAGGCGGCCACCGGCATGCTCGGCTCGTACGCCATCGTCGGCGCCCACCTCCCGATGGCGGTGGGCGCTGCCTGGTCGGCCCGGCTGCGGGGCACCGAGCAGGTCGCGGTCGCCTTCTTCGGCGACGGCGCCACCAACATCGGCGCCTTCCACGAGTCGCTCAACCTGGCAGCCGTCTGGAAGCTGCCGGTGCTGTTCGTGTGCGAGAACAACCTGTACATGGAGTACACGCCGATCGCCGACGTCACGGCCGTGCCCCGGCCCGCGGCCGACCGGGCCCCCGCCCACGGCATCCCGGGCGAGGTCGTCGACGGCAACGACGTCGTCGCGGTCGAGGAGGCGATGGGGCGGCTCGCCCGGCGGGCCCGGGCCGGGGACGGGCCCGCCGTGCTGGAGGCCGAGACCTACCGCCACTTCGGGCACAGCCGTACCGACCCGGCGGCGTACCGTCCGGCGGAAGAGGTCGAACGCTGGCTGAAACACGACCCGTTGGACCTCGCGCGGGGGCGTCTGGCCGAACTGGGCGTTACCGAGGACACGGTCGCCGAGGCCGACGAGCGGGCCCGGGCCGTCGTGGAGCGGGCCGTGGAGGCGGCGAAGGCCGCGCCACCGCCCGACCCGCGTGAGGCACTGACCGATGTGTGGGCGGACGGGGGTGCCGCATGGCGGACGTGATCACCTACCGGGACGCGGTCGCCGAGGGCATCGCCCGGGAGATGCGGCGGGACGCGTCCGTGGTGTGCCTCGGGGAGGACATCGGCGCGGCCGGCGGTGTGTTCAAGACGACCGCGGGGCTGTGGGAGGAGTTCGGGCCCGAGCGGGTGTGGGACACGCCTATTTCTGAACAGGCCATCGTGGGCGCGGCGATGGGCGCCGCCATGACCGGGATGCGGCCCGTCGTGGAGATCATGTTCTCCGACTTCCTGGCCTGCTGCTGGGACTACCTGGCCAACGAGATCCCCAAGGTGCGCTACATGACCGGCGGCCAGGTGACCGTGCCGCTCGTCGTGCGCACCGCCAACGGCGGCGGGCTCGGCTTCGGCGCGCAGCACTCCCAGGCCACCGAGAACTGGGCGCTGACCGTCCCCGGGCTGAAGATCGCGGCGCCGGCGACGCCCGCCGACGTCGTCGGCATGATGGCGGCGGCGATTCGCAGCGACGACCCGGTGGTCTTCTTCGAGCACAAGGGACTGTTCGCGACCAAGGGCCCACCGCCGCCGCCCGGTCACGTCGTCGAACTGGGCCGGGCCGCGGTCGTCCGCGAGGGCGGCGACGTCACGCTCGTCGCGCTGGCGCCGATGGTTCCCCTGGCCCTGAAGGCCGCCGAGATCCTCACCGGGGAGGGCGTCGAGGCCGAGGTGGTCGACCTGCGCTGCCTGGTCCCGCTGGACGCGGCGACCGTCCTCGACTCGCTGCGCAAGACCTCGCGGCTCGTCACCGTCGAGGAGAACCCGTACCAGGGCGGCTGGGGTGCCACCGTCGTCTCGGTCGTCGCCGGCGAGGGATTCGGCCTCCTCGACGCGCCCGTGCGGCGGGTGGCGGGGGAGTGCGTCCCGCTGCCGTTCGCCGACGCGCTGGAGGAACAGGTCATCCCGACCGTCGACAAGGTCGTCACGGAGGTCCGCCGACTCGCCGCCTACTGAGCCGCACACCCGCGACCGCACACCCCATGGGAGGAAGCGCGATGACCACCAGGACACTGCTGCGCTCCGGTCACGTGATCTCGATGGACCCGGGCATCGGGGACCTGCCCCGGGGGGACGTCCTCGTCGAGGACGGCAGGATCGCGGCCGTCGAACCCGAGATCAGCGCCGAGGCCGAAGTCCTCGACATGAGCGGCCACATCGTGATCCCCGGCTTCGTCGACACCCACCGCCACACCTGGGAGGCGCCCATCCGGGGCGTGGCCCCGAACGCCACCCTCGACGACTACTTCGTCGACATCCTCGACACCTTCGCACCCCTGTACACCCCGGAGGACGTCTACGCCGGCAACCTCGCGGGCGCGCTGGAGTGCCTCAACGCAGGCATCACCACGCTGGTCGACTGGTCGCACATCAACAACACCCCCGAGCACCCGGACGCGGCGGTCCAGGGCCTGCGGGAGTCCGGCATCCGGGCGCAGTACGCGTACGGCAGCGCCAACACCTCCCTCGCCGAGTACTGGTTCGAGAGCCGGATCGCGATCCCCGCGGACGACGTACGGCGGATCCGGTCGACGCACTTCTCGTCCGACGAGGGCCTGCTGACCATGGGCCTCGCCACCCGCGGCCCGGGCTTCTGCGTCGACGAGGTCGTCACCGCCGAGTGGGCCACGGCGAGGGAGCTGGGCCTGCCGATCACCGTGCACGTGGCCATGGGACGCCTCGCCGGCCGCTTCGGCATGGTCAGGCAGCTCCACGGCCTGGGACTGCTCGGTCCGGACACCACCTACGTCCACAGCTGCTATCTCAGCGAGGAGGAGTGGCGGATGGCCGCCGACAGCGGCGGCAAGATCTCGGTCGCGCCTCAGGTGGAGCTCCAGATGGGGCACGGCTGGCCGCCGGTCATGCAGGCCATCGAGCACGGTCTGCGCCCCGCGCTCAGCATCGACGTCGTCACCACCGTGCCGGGCGACATGTTCACCCAGATCCGCGCGGCCTTCGGCGCCGAACGGGCCCGCGTCAACGCCGACTGCTGGCAGGCCAACATGCCCGTGCCCAGCACCATGCTGACAGCACGTCAGATGCTGGAGATCGCCACCGTGAACGGTGCCCACGTCGCCGGTCTCGAGGACCGCACCGGCTCCCTGACCCCCGGCAAGCGTGCCGACGTCGTCGCGATAGACGCCACCGCTCCCAACGTCGCCCCCGTGCACGACGCGGCGGCCGCGGTGACCCTGTGCGCCGACGTCTCCAACGTGGACACCGTCCTCGTCGACGGTGTGATCCACAAACGCGACGGCAGGCTCCTCGGCGACACTGCCCGGGCCCTGCGGCTCGTCGGGGAATCCCGCGACCGGCTCCTCGCGGCGAAGGAGTCCAAGAGGGCGAAGGCTCCGGCATGAGCGATCACCTGGTGCGCCACGCCGCCGACCTGCCCGATGCGCCCCACGACGGCCGGGGCCACCGGCGGCGGGCGCTGGTCGGTGAGGACGACGGGAGCGTCCACACCGGCTTCGGCCTGTGCGAACTGCGTCTCGACGGCCGGGTGCCCGCCCATGTGCACTCGTACGAGGAGACCTTCTTCGTCCTCGACGGGGCCGTGATCCTGGACCTGCCCGAGGGCTCGTACCTGCTGGAGGCCGGCGACTACGGCCTGCTGCCGACCGGCGTCGCGCACGCCTGGCGCGGGGCAGGGAGCACCGGCGGCCGCTGGGCGGACATGCTGGCCCCGGTGCCGCGCGCCCGCTACGGACACGAGACCCAGGCCGTGCCGGACCTGCCCGAGCGCGAGCCGGCCCGGATCGATGTCCGCGACCCGCGCACCCGCGCCTTCGGCCACTTCGAGCCCGCCCAGATGGACCCCGGCAAGCAGTCCCAGGACGTGCTGGCCGTCACGGCGAGCATGCGGACCGCGCTGCTGGTCTACAGCGGGATCACGGTGAAGATGATGATCGACGGCGACCTGGCGCGGTCGCCTCGACGATGTTCATGGTGCAGTACGCGTCCGACGGGATCATCGGCACCCACGACCACCCCTTCGAGGAGACGTATCTGATCCTGGAGGGCGTCGCGGAGGCCACCCTCGACGGCGAGCGGTACCGGCTGGAGCCCGGCGACGTGGCCTGGGCCGGCGCCGGGTGCGTGCACGGGTTCGTCAACGCCGGGCGCGGCCCGCTGCGCTGGCTGGAGACCCAGGCGCCGCAACCGCCGTCGCGGCACTCGTACCGGTTCACACGGGACTGGGACTACCTGCGCTCGGCACTGGAGGAACAGTCATGAGCAGTGTGCTCGTCGTCGGCGGAACGTCCGGGATCGGGCTCGCATTCGCCCGCACGCGCGCCGAGCGCGGGGACGACGTGGTTCTCACCAGCCGCGACGCCCAGCGGGCCGAAGCGGTCGCCAAGGAGTTCGGCGCACGCGGACTCGCCCTCGACCTGGCCCGGCCGCTGGAGATCGCGGCGTCCCTGGCCGACATGGGGCGCGTCGACCACCTGGTGATCGCGGGGGTGTCCCGGGACGACAACAAGGTGACCGAGTACGACATCGACGCCGCGTTGCGCCTGGTCACCCTCAAACTCGTCGGATACACGGAGGTCGTGCACACACTGCGCGGCCGCCTGCACGACGGCAGCGCCATCGTGCTGTTCGGCGGCCAGGCCAAGGAGCGCCCCTACCCTGGCGCGACGACGGTGGCGACGGTCAACGCGGGGGTGCGGGGCCTGATGAACTCCCTCGCCGTCGAGCTGGCCCCCGTCCGGGTCAACGCCGTGCATCCCGGTGTCGTGGGCGACAGCCCGTACTGGCAGGCCAAACCGGAGAAGGTGCTCGCCACCCTGCGCACCGAGACACCCACGGGGCGGCTCGCCTCGATGGACGACGTGGTGGACGCGGTGGACTTCCTGCTGCGCAACCGATCGGTCAACGCGGTCGAACTGACCGTGGACGGGGGCTGGTTGCTCGGGTGAGCCCGCCCGCTCCGACGGGCCGGGCTGAAGCGCCCTGGCGCAACGGACGGGGACGGACTCGGCTGAGGTGCCCTGCGCGGGACGGACCGGGCGGCAGAAGACCGTCACCCGGCGCGCCGCAGCGTGTCCCGCGCGACCTCCTTGTCCACCGCCGCCCGCACCAGAGCGGCGGCGAAGACGGCCGGGTCGGTGTCCCCGGCCAGTTCGGCGAGGCGCTCCGGGTCGGTGGGGAGGTTCAGCCGCTCGGCGCCCTGGAGAGCCTTGGCGTCCAGGTAGGGGGCCACCTCCGGCCACACGCCCTGCACCTCGCGCAGGAAGATGCCGGCGCCCGCGGGACCCATGCCCGGGAACTCCTGGAGCAGCCGGCGCAGTTCGGGCACCTTGCCGTCCGCCTCCCGGCGCAGCCGCCGCACATCGCCGCCCCACCGCTCGCCGAGGAGCCGGGCCCCCTCGCCCAGCTGGGTGGCCGTGCGTTCGTCGTAGCGCCGGTAGCCGCCCCGGCCCAGCGCGTCGACCCGTTCCTGCCAGGAGGCCCGCGCCATGTGCCGCGGATCGCGCAGCCCCGCCTCGTACAGGGCACGGGCGGTCGCCAGCGCGATGGAACCGCGGATGCGGGCACTGAGCAGATGGGACAGCACCAGCAGCCGGTACAGCGGCTGCGGCGTGTCCTTCAGCCCGATGCCCGCCTCCTCGGCGTACGTCCGGCCGTGCGCGCCGAGGAGTTCCCGGACGACGCGCTCCTCGCGGCCCACGGCACCTATCCCCGCAGCGGGTCGTGCCCGACCGTCATCAGCCGGTGCCGGCGGCGTGTGTCCTCCTCCGTCACCTCGGGCTCGGGCTCGTTCTCCGGATCCACCTGGTCGGTGACCGTCTCCACGACCTTCCGCATCACGCGCAGGTCGTCCTCGGTCAGGTCGGTGCGCCGCTTCTGGAGGATCGCCAGGACGTGCTGTCCGGTGGCGGAGCCCGCCTGGTCCGGCAGCGGCTCGGTGGTCTCGTCGGCGTCGCGGACCCGCAGCCAGGCCGCGAGTTCCTGCGAGGTCATGTTCACCACGCGGTGGAAGTCCTCCCACAGCGCGTCGAGTTCGAGGGCGTCGGTCATCGCCTGCCCCTTCCGTACGTCCGTCGGATGTTCTGCGCCGTCGCCCCGCGGGTCAGCGGGGGAAGTTCTCGGCGTCGAACATCCACCGCTGCTTCTCCAGCTCCGCGGTGATGGTGATCAGCAGGTCCTGGGTGACCGGGTCGGCCTTCTCGGTCGCGTCGATGCGCTTGCGCAGCCGGGCGACCGCGTCCTGCAGCGCCTCCACCATCACCCGCACGGCGTCCGAGTCGCGCACCCAGCCCTCCTGCGGGGCGGGCAGCGTGAAGTCCCTGGCGACGGTCTCCGGCCGGCCGTCCGGCGGGACGCCCAGCGCCGCGGACCGCTCCGCGACCGTGTCGGCGAAGTCCCGCGCCACCGTGACCACCTCGTCGAGCTGGAGGTGGATGGACCGGAACCGCGGTCCGACGACGTTCCAGTGCGCCTGCTTCCCGACCAGCGAGAGCCCGAGCAGATCCACCAAGGTGTCCTGCAGTGCCTCGCAGGCGACCTTGCGGGCGTCGTCGGGCAGGGTGCTCCTCACAGTCGTCATGGGGCGCTTCTCCTTCTCACGTCGTTCTTCGTCGTCCGGAGCAGTGCGTCGCGCTCCTCCTCGCCGGTGCCGCCCCACACGCCGGAGGTCTGACCGCTGCTCAGCGCGAAGCTCAGGCACTGGTCGGTGACCGGGCAGCGCGCACAGACCCGCTTCGCGGCGCTCACGTCACGCAGGGCGGGGCCGGCGGTGCCGACGGGAAAGAACAGCTCGGGGTCCTCGTCCACGCAGGCGGCGCTCCGCAACCACTCCATGAACGCGCGGGTGCCCCGGACGCTTCGGTGCAAACGCGACGCATCAGCCACGTCGGACCTGCGATACAACTGCCCAGGACCCCTGGAGGCGCAGAATCTTCACAGCGGGCGGGCCGAGGGTCTATAGTCCGAAACTAGCAGTGCTAATTAATGCGCGTTGATGCGCGGCGTGAGGAGCCTCTCGTGCGTTCCGTCCACTTCGCGGCCGCCCGCCGCACCCCCATCGGCAAGCTGCGGGGATCCCTCTCCTCGGTACGGCCCGACGACCTCGCGGCGACCGTGGTCCGTGCCCTGGTCACCGGCGTGCCCGCGCTGGACCCGGCCCGGATCGACGACGTCTACTGGGGCGCCGCCAACCAGGCCGGCGAGGACAACCGCAACGTCGCCCGCATGGCCGCGCTGCTCGCAGGTCTCCCCGACTCCGTGCCCGGCGCCACCGTCAACCGCCTGTGCGCGTCGGGCCTGGAGGCCGTGACCACGGCCGCCCGCACCATCGCCGCCGGCGAGGCCGACGTCGTGATCGCGGGCGGCTCCGAGTCGATGAGCCGCGCCCCGTTCGTGCTGCCCCGGCCCGACGAGGCCCTGCCGCACCGCATGGAGACCGCCGACACCCGCCTCGGCTGGCGCCTGGTCAACCCGGCGATGCGCGAACTGCACGGCCTGCTCGCCATGGGCGAGACGGCCGAGGAGGTCGCCGCGCGGTACGGCATCCCGCGCGAACGCCAGGACGACTTCGCCCTGCGCAGCCACCAGCGGGCCGCCCTGGCCCGCAAGAACGGCCACTTCGACGACGAACTCCTTTCCGTGGAACGCCCCGACGGCGTGGTCGTCGACACCGACGAATGCGTCCGCGAGGACACCTCGTACGAGAAGCTGTCCCGGCTGAAGCCGGTGTTCCGCGAGGGCGGCACGGTCACCGCGGGCAACGCCTCACCGATGAACGACGGCGCCGCCGGCCTTCTCCTGGTCAGCGAGGAGGCCCTGAACGAGCTGGGCCTGGAGTCCCTGGGCCGCTACGTCGGCGGAGCCTCCGCCGGTGTCCACCCCGACGTCATGGGCATCGGCCCCGTCCCCGCCACCCGCAAGGTGCTGAACCGCGCCGGCTGGAGCGTCGACGACCTGGAGGAGGCCGAGTTCAACGAGGCCTTCGCCGCCCAGGCCCTGGCCTGCGTGGACCAGCTCGGCATCGACCCCGAACTGGTCAACCCCAGCGGCGGCGCCATCGCGCTGGGCCACCCCCTGGGCTGCTCCGGCGCCCGCATCCTGACGACACTGCTCCACCGCATGCGGCGCACCGGCGCGGGGCGGGGCCTCGCCACGATGTGCGTGGGGGTGGGCCAGGGAAGCGCGGTCCTCGTCGAACGGCCCTAGCGGCCCTGGCGGCCCGGGCCCGGCCCACCAGGCGAGACAGCGCTTACGGGTACCCGTTCGTTGCACATAGCATCAGTGTTCGCATGAACACCATGACCCTCTGGCACATCACGGGCTGGGAATTCGCCGCCCTCGCCCTCGCGGCCCTGCTCGTCGGCTTCTCGAAGACCGCGGTGAGCGGGGCCAACACGGTCAGCCTCGCCATCTTCGCGGCGGTGCTGCCGGCCCGCGCCTCCACCGGCGTGCTGCTGCCCATCCTGATCGCCGGCGACCTCCTGGCCGTCGCCACCTACCGGCGGCACGCTCACTGGCCCACGCTGTGGCGGCTGTTCCCCGCGGTCGCCGCGGGCGTCGTCGTCGGCACGGTGTTCCTCCTCTGGGCCGACGACGCGATCGTACGGACCTCGATCGGCGCGATCCTGCTGCTGATGGCGGCCGTGACGGTGTGGCGCCGGCGCAGGGCCGACAAGGAGGAGGAACCGGAGTCGGTCACGACCCGGTCGGGCCGGATCAAGGCCCGCTCCTACGGTGTGCTCGGCGGCTTCACCACCATGGTCGCCAACGCGGGAGGCCCCGTGATGTCGATGTACCTGCTCTCCGCGGGCTTCCGCAAGCTCGGCTTCCTCGGCACCTCGGCCTTCTTCTTCCTGATCGTCAACGTCTCCAAGCTGCCCTTCAGCGCGGGGCTCGGCCTGATCGACGGCCGCTCGCTCCTGCTCGACCTCGCGCTCGTGACGTTCGTCGTGCCCGGCGCGCTGTTCGGCAAGTGGGCCGTGCACCGGATCAACCAGCGGCTGTTCGAGCAGCTCGTCATCGCGGCGACGGTCGTGGGCGGTCTGCAACTACTGCTGCGCTGACCCCCGCAGCAGCGCCGGGAGGTCCGCGAAGGAGTCGATCACGTGGTCGGGCGTGCCGTCGGCGGCCCGCAGCGTCTCCTCCTGGAACTTCCCGGTCCGCACGAGCACCCCGGTGAGCCCGGCCCGCTGTGCCGCCAGCACATCGGACTCGACGTCGTCGCCGACCATCACCGCCTCGTGCGCGCCGACGCCCAGCCGCGTGAGCGCCGAGTCGAAGAACGCCCGCGCGGGCTTGCCGGTGATCTCGGCCTCCATCCGCGCGGCCCGCTCCAGACCCGCCAGGAACGCCCCGGAGTCCAGCCGCAGTCCCTCGGCCGTGCGCCAGTACAGGTTGCGGTGCATCGCCACCAGCCGGGCCCCGCGCTGCAGATGCCCGAAGGCCCGGTCGAGCGCCGCGTAGCCGAACTCGGGACCGGCCCCGCCGACCAGGACGACATCCGGCACGGTATCCGTGTCGCCCGCCTCCACGATGCCGGCTCCGCCGAGGTCCTCGGCGATGTCGCCGCTGTTCAGCAGCGCGCAGCGGGCGCCGGGACAGTGCTCGGCGAGGTAGGCGGCGGTGGCGGCGGGCGCGGTCAGGATGTCCTCGGCCGACACGGGGAACCCGGCCTCCGCCAGTGTCCCGGCGATCGAAGCCCGGGTGCGGGAGGTGGTGTTGGTGACCAGCAGAACGCCGAACCCGGCCTCCCGGACCTCCCGCAACGCCTCGACGGCCCCGGGCAAGGGCCGCCACGAGACGGTGAGCACCCCGTCGATGTCCACGAGCACGGCACGCACGGACTCCATGCCAGGACGATAGCCACCGGGCGCCGGACGCGCCGCTCGAACCGGTCACGCAGCCGCCGGCGGGATCCGCGCAGCCGGTCGATCACCGTCCCGCTGCCGCTCCCCGCCGGTACCCGCCCCGGCGCCGGCCGCACCGGACCTCGTACGCTCGACGCCGTGTCCCCTCACGTCCTGATCCTCGGCGGCACGACCGAGGCCCGTGCCCTGGCCGCGGCGCTGTCCACCCGTCCCGGCGTCCGCGTGACGACGTCCCTCGCCGGGCGCGTGACCAGGCCCGGGGCACTGGACGGGGAAGTGCGCGTCGGGGGCTTCGGCGGGGCCCGGGGACTGGCCCGGTGGCTGCGGGCGGAAGGCGTGGACGCGCTCGTCGACGCCACGCACCCCTTCGCCGAGGCGATCACGGCCAACGCCGCCGACGCCGCGCGGGAGACCGGCGTACCAGCGGTGGTGCTGCGCCGCCCCGGGTGGCGGCCCGGCCCCGGGGACCACTGGCACGCGGTCCCGTCCCTGGACGCCGCCGCGGACCTGCTCCCGCGTCTCGGCCGCCGGGTGTTCCTCACCACCGGGCGCCTCGGCCTTGCCTGCTTCGCCCATCTGACGGACCTCCACTTCGTCGTGAGGTCGGTGGATCCCCCCGAGCCGCCGATGCCGCCCGACACCCAAGTGCTGCTCGCACGCGGCCCGTTCACCGTCCCCGGTGAGACCGCCCTGCTGCGCGAGCACCGCGTCGACGCCCTGGTGACCAAGGACAGCGGGGGAGCGGCCACGGCGGCCAAACTGACGGCGGCCCGGGACCTCGGACTGCCGGTGGTCGTCGTACGGCGGCCGCCGCTGCCGGGCGGTGTCACGGCCGTACCCGATGCGCAGGGCGTGCTGGAACGGCTGGGGCTCGGGTAGGGCGCTCATACCGAGCCGGCGGCCGCGAGGGACTTCTCCCCGCTGCGCGGCAGCCCATGGCGCAGGTCCTCCACCAGGTCCCGCCCCAGCCGGGCCTCCAGTCAGTCGGCCCAAGCCCTCCTCGGCCATTCGCTCGAAGACCGGCAGCAGCAGCCCCGGAGGCAGCCTGCGCCGCGCGGCGATCTACGTGCGCATGCCGGAACGTCCGCACGGGTGCCTGGTGATGGACCTGCCGGTCCCGTCAGTCGCGGGGATGCCGGCGCAGCAGATACGTGTCCATGATCCAGCCCTTGCGCTCACGGGCCTCGGCCCGCAACCGCTCGATACGGGGGGCGGCCTCGGCGATCGGGCCGGAGACGAGGATCTCGTCCGGGGTGCCGATGTAGGCGCCCCAGTAGATGTCGACGTCCTCCTGCGCGTACTGCCGGAAGGTCTGGTGGGCGTCGAGCATGACCACGACGTCGTCCACGCCCTCCGGGAAGCCCTCCGCCAGCCGCCGGCCGGTGGTGATCTGCACCGGCCGGGCGACGCGGTTGAGACCCGTGCGGTGCCGGGCGACGAGCGCCGAGACGCTGCTGATGCCGGGCACGACGTCGTACTCGAACACCACGGCGCCCCGCCCCAGCACTTCCTCCAGGATCCCCAGCGTGCTGTCGTAGAGCGACGGGTCGCCCCACACCAGGAACGCGCCGGTCTGCTCCTCGCCGAGTTCCTCGGCGATCAGCCGCTCGTAGATGCCGGCCCGGGCGCTGCGCCAGTCCTCGACGGCGGGGGAGTAGGCCGCGCCGCCGGCACTCCGGTCCCGCTCCGGGTCACGCGCCTCGACGACGCGGTACGTGCCCTCGGGCACGTGCGCGTCGAGCATGTCCCGGCGCAGCCCCGTGAGGTCCGCCTTCACCTCGCCCTTCTCCAGGATGAAGAACACGTCCGTGCTCCGCAGCGCCCGGACCGCCTGGAGCGTGAGCTGGTCGGGGTCGCCCGCGCCGATACCGATGACATGAATCTTTCGCACGCCCCGAGTCTGCCGCACGGGGGTGAGGCCGCTTCCACCGCGGTCCTTCCACCGGTCCCGGGGGCCGGGTCACAGCGCCCGGCACCGGCTGCCGCGGCCCGGCTGGCCGCCCCGCCCCGCAGGCGCGGTGCCCGGCGACCCGGCTGGCCGCCCCGCCACCCCGCCCCGGAGGTGCGGCGCCCGGTGTCCCTGGGCTCAGGCTCAGGACTCGGCCGCCCCGCCACCCCGCCCCGCAGGCGCGGCGCCCGGCGAGCCGGCTGGCCGCCCCGCCACCCCGCCCCGGAGGTGCGGCGCCCGGTGCCCCTGGGCTCAGGCTCAGGACTCGGCCGCCCCGCTCCGCAGCCGTGGGGCCCGTGCACCGGCGTCCACCGAGCGGCCGTTCCGTTCCACCTCTCCGGCCAGCTGCCGTGCCCACGCGGCCACGCTCGCGACGTCGATGCCGTGCGGCTGTGCCTGCCCCGTCCCGGACGCCCAGGCCTCGGCCGCCCCCGCCCCGCGCCGCAGCAGCCGGGCCCCGCCGGTCAGATTGCCCCGGGCGGCGTGCGTGAGCCCCACGGCGAGCTGGGCGAGGCCGCGCCACAACTCGCGCTCCTGGTCGGGCCCCGACTTCCACGCGTCCTCGAAGACCTCGTGCGCGTGGAACGGCTTGCCCTCGTCGAGCAGCCGCTGCGCCTCCGCGACGGTCTCCTCCGGGGTACGGACGACGCCCTCGGGCTGCCGGGGCACACCGTCCGAGCCGTACGGCAGGGGCCGCCCGAGTCCGTCCCGGGGCCGGGCGTTGCGCGCCCGCCCCTCACGGTCGCGGTCCCGTGCGTCGCCCGGCCGGCCCGGGGAGGTCTCTCCTGTGCTGCCCATACGCCGATTGTCCCGCCCGGCCCGCTTTCGGCGCGGCCAGGGGTGTGGGGTAAGGTGCTGTTCGCGCGATCACGCGGCTCACCGCGGGTGGCGCGCACCGGGACGTGGCGCAGCTTGGTAGCGCACTTGACTGGGGGTCAAGGGGTCGCAGGTTCAAATCCTGTCGTCCCGACGGTGCGGAAGGCCCTCACAGGCATATGCCTGTGAGGGCCTTTTCCTGTCGCTGAGCCGAAAGCGATCACTGAACCCGGCCCGGGGCTCTGGTGATCTAGCCCGGGACGAACCGGTCGAGCAGCCCGTCGAGCCCGGCCGCCAGCGCCTCCGGCCCGCCGGGCTCGGCGAGTGCCGCGGCCGTTGCCCGGAGCGTGGGCAGTTCCTGGGCCGGAAGTCGGTGCAGTCCGAGGCGGAAGGACGGCTCGGGTTCCTCGGGGTTGTCCACCATGGGCTGGAGCTCGACCGACACATAGCCCAGCAGCCACGCGGTGAAGGCCCGGAAGACGGTCGCCGCGGTGGCTTCGCCGAACCCCGCCTCCTTCAGCAGGGCGAGCACCCGTTCGTGGTTGAGGAGGACGGCTGAGGGCCGCCGCGCCAGGGGCACCGCCAGCATGCGTGTGGCGAGCAGGGGGACTGCCCGGGGATGGGCGAGGCAGACGTCGTACGTCGTCCGGGCGATGCGGTGGAGGCCGTTGCGCCATGCGGGGGCGTCGGCGAGGGCATGGGGATCTTCCCCGGTGGCGAGCCGTTCCTCCAGTTCGAGGTACAGAGCCTCCACCAGACCGTCCAGGAGGGCGTCCTTGCTCGCCGCGTACCGGTAGAGGGCCATGGCCTCCACCCCGAGCTCGGCACCCAGCCGTCGCATGCTCAGAGCCGAGAGGCCTTCGCGATCCACCAGTTCCAGGGCGGCGGCCAGTACCCGTTCCCGGTTGAGCCTGCCGTAGCGCCCGCGATCGCTGGCGCGTCGAGCCGGGCTCGCCCCTGAGCCATTCGCCATGCGCGTGCCTCCTTCACGTCGACCCGGTGATGCGGGGTCGGTATCCGTTTTCCGCAACGTAAAGATATGCGGGGGCACCGCACATGTGCGGCTCTGGCGCAGCAGCTCGAGGCCCGTACTCAGGACGGCTGCCATCGGTTGGCACGCCCGAGCGGTGTGAGTAAGGATTGATGAAGGGCTCCCCGCCGAGGAGTTCCCGCCTCTTTTTCCGTTTTCTTTTTCTTGCCATCACGGAGCTCGGCGTCAGGATAATCGGCAATTCTGCGTATGCGCTCGTAGCGTCATGCGCCGGTCCGGAACAGGTGCCCGTCCTGCGCGGAATCCTCATGCCGAGGAGGAGCACATGATCGAGCCGCTGCGCGTCACCGTCGTGGCCCCTGCGGGTGTCCTGGGTGGTTCCGAGCTGTGGCTGCTCTCCCTGCTGGACGCCACCGACCGGCTCGCGCCGGAGGTCGTGATGCTCGCCGACGGGCCGCTGCGCGAGGAGTTCACCCGCCGGGGCATTCCCTGTGTCGTACGCCCGACCGGCGCGTCCGGCGGCGCCGTGGCAGGCGCAGCAGTGTGGCTGACACGACTGCTGCGCAGCAGTCGCCCCGACGTCGTCCTGGCCAACGGGGTCAAGGCCGCGGTGGTGGCCGCTCCAGCCGCGTGGCTCGCGGGAGTCCGGTGCGTCTGGGCCAAGCACGACCACTCGTTCGACGGCCCCGTCATGACGTCGCTCGCCGCCCTGACCGAGGCCTGCGTGGCCACCGAGGCCGCCTTGCTCGCCGACTCACGGCACCCCAAGGCGACCCTCGTCCCTTTCCCCGCTCCGGGGCGGGGAGCTCTGCCCCGGGACACCGCACGTGAGGAACTCGTCCGGCGAGGGGTGAGGCTCCACCGGGACGAGCTGTTGCTGGTCATGGCGGCACGGCTGGTCGGGTACAAGGGCTTGGACGACGCCGTCACGGCTCTCGCCCAACCGGGCGGATCCCGTTGGCGGCTGGCCGTGATCGGTCCGGAAGACCCGGCCGCACCGGACGAACACAGGCGTCTCGCGACACTGGCGGAGGACCTGGGCGTCGCCGACCGGGTGGACTTCACCGGCTGGGTGCCGGACGCGTGGCGGCTCCTGCCCGCCGCCGACGCGGTCGCCGTGCTGACCAAGCCGTACGGGAGCGGGCCGGAGCAGGAGAGCTTCGGCGCGGTCGGGCTCGAGGCGATGGTGTCCGGCGTCCCCGTGATCGCGACGGCGCCCGGTCCCGTCGCCGACCGGATCGACGGGTCGGGCCAACGTGCCGGGATCACGGTGCCGCCCGCGCAACCCGTCGACGTGGCCGATGCGTTGCACCACCTGGAGGATCCGGCAGCTCGTGCTGCGATGGGCAGGGCAGGACGCTCTCGTGCCACCTCTCATCCGAGCGCGGCTCCCTGTGCCGCGCTGCTCGCGCAGACTCTGTCCGAAGCAGCCCGCCTGCCCGGCGCGGGACTGAGCGGGACGGCGCCGGTATCCGTCCTGACGTGCTTCTGGAACGAGGGAGAGGACGTCGACCGACTCCTCGGCCTCCTCCTGCCACAACTCACCGAGGACGGCGACGAACTCGTGGTGGTGGACGACGGTTCCACGGACGACACGGCTGATCGAGTCGCCGCCTGGGCGGACGAGGACGCGCGTGTGCGCCTCCTGGCGCTCCCTCACCAGGGCCTCCCGGCTTCTCGCAACGCCGGTGTCCGCGCCGCCCGGCACCCGCTGATCGCCTGTACCGATGCGGGGTGCGACCCCGCCCCCGACTGGCTGGCCAGGCTGCGCGCGGCGTGGGCCGAGCCGGACCCCGCCGGCCTCCTCGCCGGCGTCTACCGGGTGCGAGGTCACGGCATTCTCGACAAGGCCATGGCACTGGTGGGGTCTCCGCTGCCCGAGGAAGCGCGTCACCCGGGGCCATGGACCCGTGTGTACTCCCGGTTTCTCGGACGGGCCTTCGACGCGGCAAGACCCCCGGGCCGTTCGATGGCCTTCACCCGCGAGGCGTGGCAGGCCGCCAAGGGCTTCCGCGAAGAGCTCACGTCGGCCGAGGACATAGCCTTCGGGCAGAGCGTCATCGCGGCCGGCCATCGGGCCGTGGTCGTCGCCTCCGCGGTAGTGGTCTGGAAACAGCATCCGACTCTGCGCAAGACGGCCCGGATGTACTTCCGTTATGGCCAGGGCGGCGGGCGCTCGGCCGATCCCCGCCTGATCGCGCGTGACATCCCGAGAGCGATGGCCTACCCCGCCGCCGCGGCCGCCGTGCGAACTCCCCACGGCCGACGCGTCACAGTGGCCGCGGCCGTCGTCTACCTGTCGCTGCCGGCAGTGCGGGCCATCCGCGAACGCCAGTGGGCGTCCTTGCCTGTCATCCCCCTGGTCGTGGTGGTACGCGATCTTGCCAAGGCGGCCGGCACGGTACACGGACTGGCCGCACGACTGAGGGCCGGTCGGGCCACAGCGCCCGCTGCGGACACGGACGGCCCTTGATGGAGCAGAAGAAGGCCATCGACCTCCGAGGCGTGTACGGCGCCCTCGCCCTCACCCTCGTGGCTGTCGGCGTCTGGGTGTCCGGGCAGAGTGTGCCCCTCAGTTTCGTTCTTCTGCTCGGGGTGCCGGTGCTCGTCACCGTGGCCGTCATCGCCGTCTATCGGCCGGTCCTGGCCCTGGCCGTGGTCGCCGTCCTTCTGGTGTCAGGAGACATCGATCTGCCGCTGGGGATTCCGCTTGTACGGCTGCTCGCCCTGGGCGCAGTGGTGATCGTCGTGACGGCTCGGTTGTGCGGACGCGGACGGCCCATCGGCTGGTCGCCACTGCTCGCCGTCATGGCCCTTCTGGTCACGGCTGCCTTGCTGTCCACGATCTTCGGCGTCGATCCGAGCCGTGCGCTGCGGCAGGACTTCGCGTACGTCGTCGGACTGCTGTTGGCGGCAGCCATCGTCATGGCCACGGCCGACCGCTCCGACCTGCTGGTGCTCGCCCTGGCCCTCTGCCTCGGCGGGGCACTGCTGTGTGTGACGGCCGTGACCAAGATGCCCGACTTCGAGGTGGTGAGCAGTGACGCCGCGGTGGTCGGCAACCGGCCGGTGGGAGTCTTCGCGCAGCCCAACGAGTTGGGTCTGTGCGCGGCGATGGTCTTCTGTTTCAGCTTCGCCATGATCATCTTGACTCGGCGTCAGCGCCGTTCCTGGCTCGTCGCACTGTGCGTGGTGGCGGCGCTGCTGGCCCTGACGGCCCTGCTCCTGAGCCTCTCCCGCGGGGCCTGGATCGGCACGGTCGTGGGGCTCCTGGTCCTCGCCGTACTGCTGCGCGAGGCGCGTCCGGCACTGCTCTGGCTGGCCACGGTGCTCACCATCGGCTTGGCGCTGCTGGTGGTCGTTCCGTCGGTGAACCCGCCGGTCATCGCCCAACGGCTGCTGTCCGTGTTCGGCGGCCCGGGCAATCCGTACGACGAGCGGCCGGCCGCGAGATCCGAGGCCGTGGTCCAGATGTCCGAGCGCCCGCTCCTGGGGAGCGGACCCGCCTCCTATTCGTGGGCCGCCCAGCAGGGCGTCACCCACGTACCGGCTGCCAAGGGAGAGGCGCACGCTCACAATCTGTTTCTCGCCGTGGGCGCGGAGCAGGGAGTCCTGGGCGTGACCCTGCTCGTCACCGCGGCCGGTGTCGGTGCGGCGGCGGCGCTGCGAAATCGCGGTGCGCCGGGAGAGCGCGGCGGCGACCCGACGGTGCGCATGGTGTCCGCGGGCTCGGCCGCCGCGCTGGCCGCCGTCCTGGGCCACGGTGTGGTCGATTACCCCCTGCGCAATCCCATCATCGCGACCATGACGTGGCTGTTCATCGGTCTTCTGGCGGCGTGCGCACGAACGCGCCGGACTGCTACCCACACATCCTGAGGCGGAAGAAATGAGAGCTAGGCAAGCCAGAGTATCCGGTGGTACGGCGTCACGAACCGGGACGGGGTCGGACACTGCCGATCGGGACGAAGCCGCGGCACCGTCCCAGTCCGGCCCGGCGCGCTTTCTGAGCTCCGGCAGCCCGCGCCGGCGCGGACTGCTGGCGGCGCTGCTGGCGGGCCTGATCGTGCTCGGCGCCGGTCTCGTGGTCATCGAGCAATTGCCCACCCGTTATTCGGCGACCAGCACGATCTCCTTCGCCCCCCGCTCGCTGAACGTCGTCGACGCGGACGTGGTCGAACTGATCGCCAACAAGTACTCGGTGGTGGCAGGCGCGACGGCCACCGTGGATTCTGCCGCCGGCACCGCCGGGGTGACGCCCAAGCAACTTCGCGACACGTTGTCCGCCACCGTGGAGCCGAACACCGGCAACCTCAACATCTCCGTCTCGCTCGCGAACGCCCGCCAGGCCGCCGTGGCGGCGAACTCGATCGCGAACACGGTCAACCGGGCGGCGGGCAACGACCGGCTGATCGCAGGGGAGATCACCGCTCGGGCCGATCCCACGGCTGCACAGCTCAAACCGTCCCGCACACTGCTCCGTGTCGTCGTCGTGGCCGCGGCCCTGCTGGTGGCGGGCTGGGTCGGCTTCACTGTCCGGCAGCTCGGCCGCCGAGCGGGGAAGGAGACATGATCGCGTCGAGAAAGGGCCCCCTGGTGCTGATGTACCACGGGGTCGGCCGACGCAGTGGCCAGGAGGACCCTTTCCATCTCTTCGTCTCACCGGACCGGCTCCGCGGGCAGCTCACCGCTCTGCTCCGGCGCGGCTGGACGCCGGTGACCCTGGATGCGTATCTGCACCGGACCGTCCCGCGGCGGAGCGTGCTGGTGACCTTCGACGACGGGTACCGGGCGATGGTGGAGGAAGGGCTGCCGATCCTGCGGGAACTCAACGTGCCCGCCACCGTCTTCGTGCTCAGCGGCCTGCTGGGCGGCAGGTCCCGGTGGATGACGGAGATGTCCGACGAGGCACTCCTCGACGCCGAAGACGTGGCGAGACTGGTCGGTGCCGGACTGGATGTGGAGTGCCACGGTTGGGACCACAGCTGTCTGGCGGCGGCGGACCCCACCACCCTCGTCCGCAACGTAGTGGACGCGGCCGGGGCCCTGCGCGACCTCACCGGCCGCCGCCCGCGCGCATTCGCCTATCCCTACGGGGAGCACGACGCCACGGCCCGTCGAGCGGTCGCCGAGGCCGGTTTCGAGATCGCTTTCAGCACCCATCGCGGCGGTGGGAGGTATGCCGTCCCCCGCGTCGACGTCAACTCCACCGACACGGACACGACGTTTCGGATCAAGACCCTGCGCGGCTACCCGGCCATGCGTCGGGTCACCGGTCGAGTTCCCGCGCTGCGCCCGGCTCTGCACTCCCTGATCGGCCGCGCCGAACGGAACTGACGGGGGTCCGTCGCGCTCCGGTCCGGGACGCACGTCCGCGGGCAGCGGCAGAGCCCTGGGCGGTCCGGGCGGCCTCGTATGCGGCCTGGGTGCGCTCCAGCATGGAGCGCACATCGTGGTGCCGTCGTACATGGGCACGTCCCTGCGCGCCGAGGTCGTCGCAGGCTGCGCGATCAGGCAGCAGGCCCGTCACGGCGTCGGCGAGGGCCCGGGAGTCGCCACGCGGAACCAGCATGCGCCCGGTCCGGCCCGGGGGCAGCGACTCGAGCGCCCCGGGCACGTCGGTCACGACCACGGCGCGGCCGGAAGCCATGGCTTCCAGCGGGGCCAGTGCCATGCCCTCCCACCGGGAGGGCAGGACCACGAGGTCCGCCGCGAGGTACCAGTCCCGGGGATCCCCGACCTCTCCGGTGAAGACGACGTCGGGGGGCGCCCCGTGCCCGAGCAGCTCGCGGTACGGCCCGTCGCCGACCAGGACCAGTCGTGCTCCGGGAACCCGGTCGCCGATGTCCTGCCAGGCGCTCAGCAGAATGTCCTGCCCCTTCTGACGGCACAGTCGTCCCACGCAGACAGCGAGCGGATCGGCCGGAGCCATGCCCAGCCGCAGCCTGGCACTCTCGCGCGCGGCGGGCTCCGTGAGGCCGAAGCGGTCGAGGTCGATGCCGTTCGGGATCACCGTGTAGGGCGCCTCGACTCCGGCCGCGACGCCCTGGGCGCGTTCGGCCTCACTGACGCAGACCACCTGGTGTGCCCATCGAGCCCCTGCTCTCTCCCAGCGGATGGAGGCGACCCGCAGGCCACCGCTGACCGCGTTGAAGGACCAGGCGTGGGGCTGGAAGACGGTGGGGAGCCGGCCGCGCACGGCGAGGCGGCCGGCCAGACCCGCCTTGGAGCTGTGCAGGTGCACGAGGTCGGGACGGACGGAGTCGATGAGCCGATACAGATCCCGTACCTCGCGGGGGAGCTCGTGGCCCGGTTCCCGCACAGCCCGCCAGGCCAGCACCTCGGCCCCGCACCGCGCGGCCGCGGTGGAGAGTCCGCTGTCCGGGAGGCAGGCGACGACGACTCGGTCGCCAGAGGAGAGTTGGCCGGCCGCAAGGCTAGCCACCACACGTGACACGCCACCTCCGCTGGACTGTGCCACGTGCAGAACGGTCATGCGGTGACGCCCTCGACCGTGTGCACGGCCGTGGGGCTGATCTGATCCGAAGCGGGTCGTCGACACGGCGCCAGAGCTCCCCAGCAAGATTTTTAAGTGTCCGTTTACTGTGTATATGTGCAGTGTAGCGAGGTATGGGCCCCTTGGGCTAAGGTGTACGTATATGACGTAAACGTACGCCCTGTCGCTTGCGATATGGGGCTGCACCAGGCTCCGCAGGAGGCATGACCGCCATGTCCAGGACCGCTCTCACCGCCCGGCACCCCGCTCCGCCAGGAATCCGGCATCGCCCCCGCACCCGCCCGCCGCACGGGGGGGACGGGGACACGCGGCGGGGGCGGGCGAGGAGGCGCCGGCTTCCGCAGGCCGCGCCGCGGGCACTCGGTGTGATCGTGATCGCGGTGGGAGCGGTCGCAGGGTTCCTCGCCTCGGGGCCGCTGCTCCGTGTGGTGCTGTTCGCCGCGACGATCACCGTCCTGCTTGCGTTCCTGCTCCACGAGGGCCGGCGCGGGCGGATGCTGCCCGCCCGCGCCGGGCGGCGGCAGGCCCCGCTCATCCTGCTGGTCGGGCCCGCCCGTCCGGCGGCCGAACTGATCACCCGACTGCACCGGGACACTCCGTGCGGTCTCCGGGTCGTGGCGGCGTGCCTGACGGATCCGGCCCGCGCCGACGAGGTCACCTCGCTCGGTGTGCCGGTGTTCGGAATGGAGGACGTCCTCCGTACGGCACGCCGATGCGAACCGGACGCCGTTCTGACCCTGCCGCACCCCGATCTGGGCGCCGAGGCGTTGCGAGAACTGGCCTGGAGTCTGCGGGGCGAAGACGTCGAGCTGATGGTGGCCCCGGCTCTCCCTGACGTCGCTCCGGCGCGCATCAGCGTCATGGCGGTCGCGGGAATGCCGCTGTTGCGCGTGCGGGTGCCCAATCTCTCCCGGGTGGCGCGCATACCCAAAGCCCTGTCCGATCGGATCCTGGCGGGCGTGGGCCTCGTGCTCCTCTCCCCGCTCCTGGTCGCCCTCGCGATCCTGGTGCGCCTGGACAGTCCGGGCCCGGCGTTCTTCCGCCAGCGGCGGCTCGGGCTCGACGGCCGGGCCTTCACGGTGATCAAACTCCGTACGATGCAGCGGGACGCGGAGGCACGCAAAGCTGAACTGATCGCGCTCGACCGCAGGCGTGACGGTCTGTATTTCAAGGTCGCCGATGATCCCCGAGTGACCAGGGTGGGCTCGGTTCTGCGCCGGTATTCACTGGACGAACTTCCGCAGCTGTTCAACGTCGCGATGGGTCAGATGTCGCTCGTCGGTCCCAGGCCGTTGTCGGCGAAGCCCAGCGCCTACACGGAGATGATGAAGCGCAGATTGCTGGTGAAGCCGGGGATGACCGGACTCTGGCAGGTGAGCGGCCGTTGCAGCCTCTCGCGGGAGGAGAGCCTTCGCCTCGACCTCAGTTATGTCGAGAACTGGTCCCCCGCACTCGACATGAAGATCCTGCTGCGCACGGCCCGTGCGGTGGTGCGTGGCACCGGTGCCTACTAAGTGTGTTCATTTCTCGCGAACGTATGTGGTGATGGAGGGTTCCCATGCGGCTGACAGTCATAGGAACCGGATACGTCGGGCTCGTACATGCCGCGTGCATGGCGGACATGGGGCACGAGGTCCTCGGTGTCGATCGTGATGCCGACCGGATCGCGGCCCTGTCCAGGGGCACAGTGCCCTTCTACGAACCGGGTCTGCACGGATTGCTCAACAGGAACCTGAAGTCGGGCCGTCTTCGCTTCACCCGTTCCCTTGCCGACGCGGCCCGGTTCGCCCGTACGCACTTCGTCTGCGTGGGAACTCCGCAGCAGCCCGGCTCCCACGCCGCCGACTTGCGTTTCGTCGACGGCGTCATGGATGAACTGGCTGCCCACCTGCGCGAACAGCAGGGTTGGTGCCTGGTCGTGGGGAAGTCGACCGTGCCGGTGGGAACCGCGACGCGACTGGCGGACCGGCTGGGCCGGGTCGCACCGCACGCCGAGATCGCCTGGAACCCCGAGTTCCTGCGTGAGGGCTTCGCCGTGCACGACACCCTCCGGCCCGAGCGCCTGGTGGCCGGTGTCGTGTCCCCTCGGGCGGATGCGACGCTGCGAGAGATCTACGCGCCCATGGTGCACGCGGGCGTGCCCTTCATCAGCACCGATCTGGCCACCGCCGAGCTGGTCAAGCTCGCGGCGAACTCCTTCCTGGCGACGAAGATCTCGTTCATCAACGCGATGGCGGAACTGTGCGACGCCATGGGCGCCGACGTGGTGACCCTGGCGGAGGCCGTCGGCCGGGACCCGCGGATCGGGCGCCCGTTCCTGCAGCCGGGACTCGGATTCGGAGGCAGTTGTCTGCCCAAGGACATCCGGGCCCTCGTCGCCCGGGCCGAGGAACTTGGGCTCGGCACGTCGGTGGGATTCCTGCGCGAGGTCGACGAGATCAACATGCGCCAGCGCCTGCGCACCATCACCCTGGCGGAGCAACTCACCGGTGGATCCTTCTCCGGCCGGAATGTCGCCGTACTGGGCGCGGCCTTCAAACCCGGCAGCGACGACGTGCGTGACTCGCCGGCCCTCGCGGTTGCCGACGGCATCCGCTGCCAGGGAGCGCGGGTACGCGTGCACGACCCGGAGGCCGCCGATCGCGGCCGCGCGGCCCTTCCCGGATTGCAGTTCACCTTGGACGTACCGAAGACATGCGAGGAGGCGGACGTCGTCCTGCATCTCACCGCATGGCCCGAGTACGGCGCGATCGATCCGGCCGAACTCGCCGCGGTGGTGCGCAGACCGGTGATCCTCGACGCACGCCACACCCTTGACGCGGCGAGATGGCGGTCCTCGGGATGGACATTCCGGGCCTTCGGACGGCCGTCGCCCGGCGATCCACCCGACGGAGCGTGGTGAGAACCCGGCAGGTGGCGGTGTGTCAGACCGGCTTGAAGCGAATCGTCCGCCTGACGGCCCACCAGAGCCCCCGTCTGGGGACGGACGTGGGAAGCCGCTCGCGGAAGTACCGCGGAGCCGCGGTGCTCTCCGTTCCGAAGCTGTCCTTGAATCTGCGCAGGGTCGTCCCCTCGCGCGAGGTCCCCATGTCGTACTGCAGACAACCGGCGGCGCACGCGTCCTCGATCGCCAACCTGTGCAACAGGTGATTGGCCCTGATCGGATGAGCCAGTTCCCGGTTCATGGCGCCGCGCCAGTACAGGGCGTGGTTGCCGTGGCGCAGGACGACGATCGCCGCGGCGGGTTCCCCGGCATGCCGAGCCATGTAGATCGCGCAGTCTTCCCCGAGCCGGGCTGCGACCGTCTCCAGTCTGCGCGGGGGGAAGACGCGCGTTCTGCGCCGACGGGCCAGCGCCAGCGGTTCGTTCTGCTGGCCGGCCCAGCGCGGGATCGACAGCTCGAACAGGTGGTAGAACTCCGGGGCCAGACGGCCGGTGCGGTCCACCTCGACCTCGATGTCGCAGCGCTCGGCCTGGCGGACTCCGCGCCGCACCCCTTGGTGGAACCGACGTTCCCACACCGTGTCGAACCCGCCCTCGAGGTTCAGCACATGCGCGGTGTGCTGGTCGAGGCGGAAGCTGTCGGGGGCGGTGCGCGCCCACACGTCGTCGTTCCCGGGGCGGAACCACACACCGACTCGGTTGGCCGGCCGGCGCGCCAGGTCGTCGAACAACGCCTCGGCTTCCGCCGACCCGACACTTCCCCGGCACACCGGCCCCCCGATGCCCCACTCGCCCGGCCAGGACTCCTCCTCGCCCAGCCACTGCGGGCGCTTCCGCCTGCCCGCCAGGGGGAGCACGAACTGCCTCCCGTTCTCGAACTCGTAGAGGCGACTGGCGTCGCGGTACGGTCCAGTCGCGCAGATGCAGTCGAGCCACACGGGAAGCTGGGTGACCTGGGTTGCCGGGTCTTGCTCGGCCAGTTCCCACCAGGTCTCACGTGGCGCCGGGGTGGTGACCCGCACAGGACCGGCTCGCGTGTCGATCAGGAGTGCAGCAGATCCGCTCACAGCCTTCTCCCGCCTCGTTCGCGGAGGGGACCCACCTGTGCCCACGTTTCGAGTTTAGGGCGGGCAGAACAGGCGGGCATCTCGGTGAAGCGCCGAGAAGGATCTGCCCGGCCTTGATCGAACAGCGGGGGGAAGCTCCCGGAATGCAGGCGATGAATCTTTGCTGAAGGCTCACCTGGCTGGAAAGAGAAAAGGGAACTTAGACTGGTTCACGTCGTGTCGTGCAGTCGTTGTCCTACTGAGGTGATCGCGATGGACGTCACGGTCCTCCGGCCCGACGAACTGACCACTGCCGACATCAGCGCGTGGCACGCCATGCAGCAAGCAGACCTGGCGCTGGCCAATCCCTTCTTCTCGCCGGAGTTCACCAGGGCGGTGGGGCGGCAGCGCGCCAACGCCAGGGTGGCCCGGCTGACCGTCCCGGCCCCGGACGGCCCGCGTACCGTGGGGTTCTTCCCCTTCGAGCGGCACGCCTTCGGCTCCGGCAAACCCATCGGCTCGGGATTCTGCGACTGCCAGGGCCTGATTCACGAGCCGGGTCTCGACTGGGACCCTCAGGAACTGCTGCGGGCATGCGATCTCTCGGTCTGGGAGTACGACCACCTGGCCGCGGGACAGATTCCCTTCGAAGACTCGGGTACGCCTCGCGGGCGAGCCTCTTCACCCATCATGGAATTGAACGGCGATCACCGCGCGTACCTCGCACGTCTGGAAGACCTTCGGCGCAAACCCCTCAAAGCGGCGCGGAGAAAGGAGCGAAAGCTGAGCCGCGAAGTAGGTCCGGTCCGTCTGGTCTTCCACACACCCGACCCCGCTCTCCTCGAAACCCTGATCCGCTGGAAGTCCGCCCAGCTGCAGGCGAAGGGGATTCGCCGGAACCTCCTCTCCCAGGAGTGGTTCCGAGCGATCCTCCGGGAGCTCTTCGACCTGCCCTCCGACTCCTGCTCGGGCGTCCTGTCCGCGCTGTACGCGGGCGAGGAACTCGTCGCCATGCGTTACGAGTTGCGGTCTCGTCAGGTGCTCGCCTGCTGGTTCCCCGCCTATGACACACGGTTCGCCTGGTACTCGCCCGGAGTGGTGCTGTCATTCAAGGTCGCCGAGGCCGCCGCGGATCTGGGCATCGTCCGTATCGACCTGGGCAAGGGGACCGAGCGCCACAAGCAGGAACTCAAGACAGCGGATCTGAGCCTGACCGAGGGGTATGTGGCCCGGCGCACACCCAGGGCGGCACTGTGGCGGGCTTGGACGGCGTCGGACCGTACCGCTCGCGAGGTGGTCCGCTCCCACCCGAGGGTCCACCACGTCGCCGTCAAGGCGGCAGGGGCCGTGGAGCGGCTCCGCCGGCCGTCGGCTGCCTGACTCCCCGCCCGGCGTCGGTCATTCGCTACTGCGCCTTCTGAACACTGCGCCTTCTGAACATCTGGCGTAGAACCTGGATCTGTTCGGGATCGAGGCGTCGTGCGATGGCCGCCCAGCAGGACACGTAGACCACCGCGGCGGCGAGCAGAGCCGGTGCGAGTGGCCAGGGGGCCAGCAGCGGACCCGCTGCGAGACCGGAGGCCACGACGGCCGGCAGGACGGTTCGGGTCAGCCGGGGGCGCCCGATTCTCGCGGGACCGAGAAGGATCAGCACGACGGCTGCGACCGCGTACGAGCACGACGTCGTGAACGCCGCGGCGACTCCGCCGTAGTGGGGGATGAGGGCAAGATTGAGCACCACGTTGACCACCAGGGCCGTCACCGCTCCGGTGAGCGCACGCAGGGTCGGGCCGGCCGCGGTCAGTGCGTCGCTGAGTAGGTAGGCGATGCCGAACAGCAGAGGCGCCGGTGCGAGCCAGCGCAGCGTGTCCGTGCCGGCGTCGGCGAACTGCTCGCCGTAGAGCAGCAGCAGCACGTCGTGCCCCCGGCACAACAGCACCGTCATGTAGGGGATGAACACGGCTGCCAGTACACCGATGCCACGCTCGGTGTGACGGCGCACGCGATGCGGCCTCGGATCGGAGGCCATCAAGGGGAAGACCGCCCGGCTCACGACCCAGCAGACGAACACGGCCGTCTCGAGCAGACGGTAGGGCGCGGCGTAGAGGCCGACCACCCGGTTGCCCGCGAGCCAGCCGAGGAACAGCGTGTCCAGCCTGAACAGAGCCATCGCGACGATGGACTCCAGGCCGATCATCCAGGTTCCGCGGTTGAGCCGGACGAGTGACCCGACCGATACGGCACTCCAGTCGGCACGCGTCCCCTGGCGCCGGATCAGCAGCATGGCGGCCACCGGGCCCACCGCCGTCCCGGCGAAGTAGGCGACGGCCAGTCCCATGAGACCGGTGTCCAGCAGCAAAGCGGTCAGCACCCAGGCCGCGGTCAGCAGGCGCTGCATCAGGTGAACGACGGCGATGGTGTTCTGCCGCTGCTGGGCTGCCGCGGCGGACCGGTAGGCCTCCGTGAAGGTGTCCAGCAGGACGGCGGCGACCACGATCAGTCCCGCCAGGGCCGTGTCGCTGTCGGAGGGCCGGGAGAGTACGAGCGCCCCGCAGATGATCGCGAAGACCAGTGCGACCAGGCCGGTTCGCATGACCAGAAGCTCGGCGAGCAGCGCCCGCAGGCGCTCCGGTGCGGCGCTGGCCCGCTGCACCACGATCGTGTCGTAGCCCCACAGGGGGACAGTCGTGGCCAGCGCGCCCACGGCCAGGGCGTAGGCGAAGACGCCGAAGTCCGCTACTCCGAGCAGCCGGGCCGCGCCGATGACCACCAGCACCATGGACAGCTTGCCGATGACCTCGGTGACGCCGAGCACCACGATGGTGCGGGCGGTGCGTACCGTCCCGCTGGTGGGCTCGGCACGGTCCCCGGGCTCGGCCGCGGTGCCGTTCGGCTTGTGAAGCCTGCCGAAACGGGAACGGACCGGGCGGTGCCGGGTCTTCACGACGGCGCCGCCGCCGACCCGGGACCCGTTCGGCGCACGTGCAAGCTGCTCAATGTGCAGCACTCCTGCCATGTCCCTGAAGGGCTGATCCATTTCATCGTCACTCACACCGCGCGGGCGTGCCAATGGACGGAGGGCGGCGCCGGAACGGGGTTGACCCCGGCCGACGGTAGGGAGAAGATTGTAAATATACGACGTAAACATACGTCCCTTAAACGGGAGTCCCACGGGGCCGGTCCCCGGGGACGGAGGCACCGATCATGAGCGCACCGATCGAGGACTACGCACTCCTCAGTGATCTGGAGGCCGCTGCCATGGTCGGCCGGGACGGGGCGATCGACTGGCTGTGTCTGCCTCGCTTCGACTCACCGGCCTGTCTGGCCGCGCTGCTCGGCTCCGAGAACAACGGGTTCTGGCGGATCGCCCCCGTCTCCGGCGGCCCCTGCACCCGCCGCGCCTACCGCCCCGACACCCTGGTTCTGGACTCCGTGTGGCAGACGGCCACCGGGGCCGTGCGGGTCACGGACTTCATGCCGCCCCGTGCGGGGCTGCCGTGTCTCGTGCGGGTGATCGAGGGGCTGTCGGGGAACGTGACCGTGCGCAGCGAACTGCGCCTGCGCTTCCACCAGGGCCGCGTGGTGCCGTGGGTCCGCGAGGTCGGACACTGCACCGTCGCGGTCGCCGGACCGGACGCCGTCTGGCTGAGTGGTGACACTCCGGAGCGGGTCGAAGGCGGTGAGGAGGCCACGATCCGGTACTTCACCGTTCCGGCGGGCCGGCGCGTGGCGCTGACGCTGGTGTGGTCACCCTCCCACAGGCCCGGCCCGCCCGAGCCGCTGTCCGTCCCGGCCGAGACCGCGCTGAAGGAGACCGCCGGCTTCTGGCGGCGCTGGACCGGCCAGTGCCGGTACGAGGGGCCATGGCGGGACGCCGTGGTGCGCTCCCTCATCACGCTCAAGGCGCTTACCTACGCCCCCACGGGCGGCATCGTGGCCGCGCCGACCACCTCGCTCCCCGGCACCATCGGAGGGGAGCGCAACTGGGACGACCGGTTCTGCTGGCTGAACGACTCCACACGGACCCTGTCGTGCCTGCTGCGCAGTGGTTACCGGGAGGAGGCCACGGCCTGGCTGGACTGGCTGGTGCGCGCCATCGCGGGTGACCCCGCCGATCTGCAGACCGTGTACGGCGTCAAAGGACAGCGGCTGCTGCCGGAGACCGAGGCGCCGTGGCTGCCGGGCTACGAGGACTCCCGGCCGGTGCGGTTCGGGACCTCCGGGGTGCGTTCCTTCCAGCTGGACGTGTACGGCGAGGTCATCGACACGCTCTGGCACTCGCTGCGGGCCGGGATCGCTATGCCGGCTCATGTGTGGGACCTGGTCGAAGCGCTGATGGGGTTCCTCTACCGGCACTGGCGCGAACCCGACCTCGGACTCTGGCAGGTACGGGGACCGCGGAAACAGTTCGTGCACTCCAAGGTGATGGCATGGGTGGCCGCGGACCGCGCCCTGCGCATGGGTGAACTGCTCGGCCGCAACGGCTCCTCCGGTGAGTGGCGGGCCATGCGGGAAGAGGCGCGCCGGCAGGTCTGCCGGGAGGGCTGGGACACCACCCAGGGGTCCTTCGTGCAGTCGTACGGCTCGTCGGCCCTGGACGCCTCCGCCCTGCTCATGCCCCGGCTCGGCTTTCTCCCGCCCCGGGACGAACGGGTGCTCGGCACCGTCCGTGCCATGCGCAGGCTCGGGCACGGAGGATTCATGCGCCGGTACGGCCAGGGCCGCCGGGGGGCGTCGGACGGCATGCCCGGCCATGAGGGGACCTTCGTCTCGTGCTCCCTGTGGTACGCCGACGCCCTCGCCTCGACCGGTCGTCCGCAGGAGGCTCGCGAGGCCTTCGAGCGCGTCCTCGCCATCCGCAACGACGTGGGGCTGCTCGCCGAGCAGTGGGACCCGGACGCGGGCCGGCAACTGGGCAACGCGCCGAAGGCGTTCAGCCATGTCGCACTGGTGGAGACGGCGTTCGCGCTGTCACCGGCGTCGGGTGAGACCCCGTCGTGGCGAGACGGCCCCGCGCAACCGGCGCCTAGCGTGCAGCGCCGAGGCGCTGGTGGGCCTTCGCGTGGCGCCGTGGTGCCGGTCGGCGGCTGACCGGCTCGCCGAGCGGGCCGCCCTCCGTTCGGTCGCCCGCCAGTCGCCCGGTGGCTCAGTCGCCCTCCGCACCACGTGGCCGTCGACGCAGGCATCCATGGAGGTGGACAGGTAGCCCTCCGTTCAGTCGCGCGACTGAACGGAGGGCGGCGGCGTTCAATCACGCGGTGGGCGGCGGTCGGCGGCCTGCCGCCGCAGTACGGTCTCGCTCTGCTCCACCGTCATCGGCCGGGCGAAGAAGTACCCCTGCCCGTACCGGCAGCCGACCCTCTCCAGCAGCTCCCGCTGTGCCGGCTGCTCGATTCCCTCGGCGATCACCTGGAGCTCCAGTGCGTCGGCGAGGTGGACGATGCCCTCGACGAGAGCGATCTGCCGGGGGTCCGCCGTAATGTCGTCGATGAAGGACTTGTCGATCTTCAGCACGTCGATCGGGAAGTCCCGCAGATAGCGCACCGAGGAGTAACCGGTGCCGAAGTCGTCGACGGCGATACGCACGCCGCGCTCCTTCAGGGACCGCAGGAGCGTGTCGATCTGCTCGGTGCGCCGCATGAGCACCGACTCGGTGAGTTCCAGCTGCAGCGTGCCCGGAGCCAGCCCGTCGTCGAGGGCGCGGCACACCTGCTCGAGGAAGTCCGTGTCGTGCCACTGCCGGGCGGAGACGTTGACACTGAGATACGGTGCGGGCCCCGTCATACGATGCTGCAGCCCGGCCATGTCGGCGGCGGCGCTGTGCAGCACCCAGGCGCCCAGTGCGGAGATGTGCCCGGTCTCCTCGGCAAGAGGGATGAACTGCGTCGGCGGGACCGGTTCGCGGTGCTGACGCGGCCAGCGCGCCAGGGCCTCGAAGCCCACCACCTCGTCCGCGGCGATGTCCACGACCGGCTGGTACAGCAGATCGAACTCCTGCCGGGCGACCGCGCTGTCCAGCCGCGCCCTGAGATCGTGCCGCTCCGCCATGCGCACGCGCTGCTGGGGCTGGAAGCGGCGCCACTGCCGCTTCCCGGCCGCCTTCGCCGCGTACAGCGCGACGTCGGCGAGGGCCAGCAGCTCCTGGGCGTCGGTGCTGTCCCTGGCCGTGGCGATGCCCACGCTGGCCGACACCCGCACCGACGCGTCGGCCAGCTGGAACGGCCTGCTCAGTGTCTGGATCAGCTGTGCGGCCAGGAGCTCGCCGTCCAAGGGCGCTTTGGCGTCCTCCATGAGCACGGCGAACTCGTCGCCGCCGAGGCGGGCCGCCGTGTCGGTCCGTCGCAACACAGCCGCCAGGCGCTCCGCCACGGCGCGCAGCAGGTGGTCTCCGACCGAGTGGCCCAGCGTGTCGTTGACGATCTTGAAGTCGTCCAGGTCGACGAAGAGCAGACACGTGACGGTCGACTCCCGGCGGCCGCGGAGCAGCGCCCGTTCGGTGCGTTCCAGCAGCAGCGTCCGGTTGGGCAGACCGGTCAGCGAGTCGTGGAAGGCCCGCTGGGTGAGGTCGTGCTCCAGCTGCCGTTGCTCGGTGACGTCCCGGAGCGTGACGACCAGGCCGCCGATGGTCCGGTCCTGCCGAAGGTCACGGCAGCGCACTTCCACTTCGATCCGTCTGGTGTCCCGCGCCACCCACCAGTGGTCGCGTGCCTCCTGCCGCTCCGTGTTGCGCAGCACGTTGAGGGTGCGTACCACTCGGTCGCTCTCTCCGGAGTCCACCAGGTCCGGCAGCCGGGCCCCGGTCAGCTCGGCGCTGCCGAACACGGCACGGGAGGACGGGCTCGCGTACCGGACGGTCATGTCGTCGTCGACGATCAGAATGACGTCCGAGGCGTTGTGCACGAGGGTGCGGAAGTACGCCTCGCTCTCCTTGCGGACGATCTCCCGTCGCAGCGCGACGCGTTCCGTCGCCAGCCCGGCGTGCGAGGCGAGGATCTCCAGCGAGCCGTGCACCTCGGCGAGGTGCTGCTCGGGGCCCGCCACCACCAGTACGCCCGGGAGCTCACCGCCCGCCGGTCGGTCGGGCTGGACCATGGGGCAGACCAGGGCGGTCGGGAGCCCTCCGAGCCGGGCGGCGACGACCGGCCCGCAGACGGCGGTGGGAACCATGAGGGCGCGCGGGCCGACCGGCTCTGGGAGCCCGCTCCGGGCGGTCTCACCACGGTCGGCGCCACCGCGTGCGGGCACAGCCCGTTTCCCGCCCGCGACGCCGTCGCTGTGGCCGGGGCAGCTCGCCAGGCGTGCGCAGAGGTCGCTGGCGTCCTGGGCCGGCAGGAGCAGTGTCGTGTGCCGTACCTTCCCTCCGACCAGGCCGGTGACCGCTGCCTCGCAGGTCCGCGCGATCTCGTGGGGCCAGAACGCGGCCACCAGCGCGGTGGCGGCGGCGCGCAGTGCCTGGTCGCGCGCCACTGCCTTGCGGTAGGCCCGAGCCATCACCGCGAGCCGCAGGATCACCAGCAGGAACAGCGTGCCGGAGAACGCGGCGAGCGCCGTCGCGTCCCGCACCCGGCCCGTGGCCTCCTCGTGGATGAGGATCACGGGGGGCACCAGCGTGACCGCCGCGAGGATCAGGAGCCGCCGCCACGGTGGCAGCAGCGGGCGTGGCGGGGACTGAGCGGCGGTGAGACCCGCCATGGACGGGTGCAGGGCGGCCAGCCCCCACGCCGTGTAGAAGACGATCCTGCCGGAGTCCAGCGGCGTGCCCGCCTGCCATGTCCCGGCGAGTTGCAGGATGCCGTGGACGATGTCGAAGCAGAGCAGCGTGAGCGCGCCCAGCACCAGGAGCTGCACGGCACGGTTCACGCCGGACACGGTGCCGGGGGAGAGCAGGGAGGCCAGGAGGGCCAGCACCAGCACGTCTCCGAGCGGATAGCCGATGCCGATCGCGCGTTCCTGCCAGGTCAGGCCTTCCACCCGGGTGAGTGGCTGGACCAGATGGACCCAGATCACCAGGCCGAGACCGGTGGTCACCATCAGGGCGTCGAGCAGGCCGGGTACGGCGCGGCCCGCCCGGCGATACCGCACCAGACCGAACAGGCCCGCGGCGAACAGGGGGTAGGCCGCCAGGTAGCAGGCGTCGGCCGCGGACGGAATGGGGTCGGCCGCCTCGAAGTACGCCTCCTGGACGTGGTAGTACGTGTCGCCCGCGGTGAAGGCGAGCAGGCCGGCGGCGAGCGCCCACCAGGGCCAGCGGTGCGTGGGCCGGTGGACGTACACACCGCAGAGGACGGCTCCGGCACTCGCCGGCCCGATGGCGGCCCACAGCGGAGTACGCAGTTCCGGGACGGTCATGGAGAGGATGGTCAGCGTGCAGGCCAGGACGAGGAAGGCAGCCATGAGCCTGTGGCCGGCCGGGGTCCCGCCGCGTCTGCGCACGCGGTCCGGGGGGCGGTGGCGCGGAGCCTGGGGCCGTCCCGGTCGAGTGAGCGGGTCCGCCGGGTGTGTCGTGCGCAGGGCCGGGGGCGACATGACGGGGCCTACTCGTGATGGTCCGGCTGTCGCGGGCGGTCCGCATAGCCGTACGGGTTGAGCCGCTGGAAGTGCCACGCGTCGCGGCACACGTCGGCGAGGTCCCGGGTGGGGCGCCACCCCCAGGCGAGTGTGACGGCCGACGGGTCCGTGACGCGTTCGGGGACGTCATTCGGGCGGCGGGGCAGGATGTCGTAGGGGATGGGGCGGCCACTGGCCCGGGAGAAGGCGGCGATGACGTCGAGGACCGAACTGCCCTGCCCGGCGCCGATGTTGTACACACTCATGCCCGGTCCGTCCGTGAGGTGGTCGAGCGCCACGCGGTGTGCCTCGACCGCGTCCATGACGTGCAGGTAGTCCCGGACCGCGGTTCCGTCACGGGTGGGGTAGTCGTCGCCGTAGACGCGCAGCCGCCCGCGTCTGCCGTCGGCCACCTGGGAGACGTACGACATCAGGGTGTCCGGTGCCTCCCGCGAGTCCTCGCCGAGCAGCCCGCTGGGGTGTGCCCCGGCGGGGGTGGAGTAGCGCAGGCACAGCACGGTGCACTCGGGGCAGTGCCGGCACACGTCCGCGAGGATCTGCTCGCAGATCCACTTCGAGGACGCATAGGGGTTGGCGGGCCGGGCGGGGGTCTTCTCGTCGAGAGGGCCGGGACCGGCGTCGCCGTAGACCGAGCAGGACGACGGGTACACGAGGTGATGCACCCCGTGGTCGTGCATGGTCCGCAGCAGGGACGTCATGCCGCCGACGTTGGTGTCGTAGTACTGCACGGGCATGCGCGTCGACCGCTCCGCCGTCTTGTACGCGGCGAAGTGCACGACGGCGTCCACGGAGTGCCGGTCGAAGACGGCCGACAGGGCGCGCCGGTCGCGGATGTCCAGCTCGTAGACGGCACCGACGAAGCGCCCCGCTATCCGTTCCACCCGGGCGAAGACCTGTGGAGAGCTGTTGGAGTAGTCGTCGACCACGATCACTTCGTAGCCGTGGTCGAGGAGTTCGACGCAGGTGTGGCTGCCGATGAAACCGGCTCCGCCGGTCACCAGGACGGTCGACGGCGCCCACGGGGTTGCGGCGCGCGTGCTCGGCTCAGGGCGGGTATCCGCCCCGGGAGAATCGGCCGTGCCCGGCCCGTTGCGCACCATGGGGGACGTCCTGCGTGCGATCGGCGGTACCGTATGTTTACGGTGTATATGTACAACCTTGTGGCATGGGTCCCACCTGAGTCAAGGCGCGTTCGCCCACTCCCGGCGAGCCACGCCGTTTCCGTCGACCGGTACCCCTCGCGCACTCCGGAGCGGGGTGCGCGAGGGAGGGAGCAGGCCTGAAGTACCGCACCACGGGCACCGATCCGCGGACTCGCCGCCGGGTGAGCGTGCTCGCACTCGGCGTGGTGTGTTCGCCTCGGTGACCGACGCGATGACGTCCTGCGCCATTCTCGACCGTTGCGTGGAGACGGGCGGCAGCTTCATCGACCCGTCCGACAACTGCGCCCTCTGGGCCGACGAGGGCAGGGCGGATAAGGCGAGGAACTGCTCGGGCGGCCGCAGGTAGCCGAGAAGATCGAGGCCGGCGTGGCCGAACGTCAGTTCCAGATCCCGCCGGAGCAGCATGCCCGGCTGGACGCGGTGCACTGACCTTTCCGTGAGGGCCCCGGTGGCCCGGTGGTGGGACCGTGGAGGAGTACCGGACATCGGAAGGGAGCACCCGGCCATGACCACCCATCCCGCCGCCCGATCCGTGCACACCACGCCGGAAGGCCTCCTGTGGGAGCCCAGCGAGCGCTGGGTGCGCGGCCGCAAGGGCGACGTCACCGTCGTCGACAGCCGGCACCCGGTCCTCGTCTGGGAGCCCCACCTGCCCGTACCGCAGTACGCCTTCCCCCGGGAAGACGTCCGCACTGACCTCCTGCGCCCCGCCGAGCACCCGCCCACGGGAGCGCACACCGGATCACAGATCTTCTACGACCTTCACGCAGGCGGCGAATCCGTCGCGAACGCGGCCTGGACGTTCCCCGCGGACGACCTGGCCGGACACATCGCCTTCGAGTGGTTCCGGCGCTGGGACAGCGGCCTGGACCACTGGTACGAGGAGGAGGAAGAGATCTTCGTCCACCCGCGCGACCCGCACAAACGAGTCGACGCGCTGGCCAGCAGCAGGCACGTCCAGGTCGGCATCGGCGGCACCCTCGTGGCGGACACCGTGCGCCCCGTGCTGCTCTTCGAGACGTCGCTGCCGACCCGCTACTACATCCCCCGCGAAGACGTCCGCCTCGACCTGTTCGAGCCGACGGACCACCGCACCGCATGCCCGTACAAGGGACGGGCGAGGTACTGGACCTGGCGGGGCGAGGGCGACGTGCCCCGTAACGTCCTCTGGAGCTATCCGGATCCGTTGCCGGCCGTCGCCGTCGTGCAGGAGCTGTTCGCCTTCTACAACGAAGTCGTCGACATCACGGTGGACGGCCGAGGCCTGGAGCGCCCGGTCACGCCGTTCACCGCGAGTCTCACGGCCTGATCAGCAACTGGAAGTCGAACGTGTACAGCGAGGCCCGGTAGATGTGCGTTCCGTACTCGACCGGGCGCCCCGTGTCGTCGTACGCCGTGCGCCGCATCGTCAGCAGCGCCGCACCCTCCTCCTCGTCCAGACGGGACGCCTCCTGCGCCGTGGCCGCCCGGGCGCCGACGGTCTGGCGGGCGCTGTGCAGGGTGATGCCCGCCGAACGCAGCACGCGGTACAGACCGGTCGACTCCAGGCGGGCGCTGTCGAAGGCCGGCAGGGACGCCGGCAGGTAGTTGCGGAGCAGGGCCACCGGCCGGCCGTGGGTGAGGCGCAGCCGGTCGAGGACGATCACCTCGCCGCCCTCCGGCACTCCGAGGGCGGCGGCCACGTCGCAGGAAGCCGGGACCGGCTCGTTGCGCACGACCTCGGTCGCGGGCCCCTGTCCGGCCGCCTCCAGGTCGTCGTAGAGACTGCTCAGTTCCAGGGGGCGCCGCACCTGGCTGTGCACCACCTGCGTGCCCACCCCGCGCCGCCGGACCAGCAGCCCCTTGTCGACGAGGGACTGGATGGCCTGGCGGACGGTGGGGCGTGACAGCCCGAGGCGCACGGACAGGTCCACCTCGTTGCCCAGGAGGTTCCCGGGGGCGAGGGCACCGCGCTCGATCGCCGCCTCCAGCTGCTGCGCGAGCTGGTGGTAGAGCGGCACGGGACTGCCCCGGTCCAGGGCGAAGTCCAGCGAGCCGAGCACCGGGGCGGCCGTGGTGCGGGCCGCCCGGCCACCGGTCTTCGCCATGGATGAACCCCCCTCGGGTGTCAGGAGTTGCTCGGGAAACCGAGGTTGATGCCGCCGTCGGACGGGTCCGGCCAGCGCGTGGTGACGACCTTGCCCTGCGTGTAGAAGGCGATGCCGTCGTTGCCGTAGATGTGCAGGTCGCCGAAGAGGGAGTCCTTCCAGCCGCCGAAGGAGTGGTAGCCGACGGGGACCGGGATCGGCACGTTGACGCCGACCATGCCCGCCTTGACCTCCATCTGGAAGCGGCGGGCCGCGCCGCCGTCCCGGGTGAAGATCGCCGTGCCGTTGCCCCAGCGTGAGGAGTTGATCAGCTGGATGGCCTCGTCGTACGTCTCCGCACGGACGACCGCCAGCACCGGCCCGAAGATCTCGTCCCGGTACGCGTCCGCCGTCAACGGCACCCGGTCCAGCAGGGAGACGCCCAGGAAGAAGCCGCTCTCGTGGCCCGCCACCGAGAAGCCCGTGCCGTCGACCACGACCTCCGCGCCCTGCTCGGCGGCCGACGCCACGTACGACGCCACCTTGTCGCGGTGCTCACGGGTGATCAGCGGACCCATCTCCGAGGCCGGGTCGTCACCGGGGCCGATCCTCAGCTTCCTCGCCCGCTCGGCGATCTTGCCGACCAGCTCGTCACCGATGTCACCCACGGCCACGACCACCGACACGGCCATGCAGCGCTCGCCGGCCGAGCCGTACGCCGCGTTGATCGCCTGGTCGGCGGCGAGTTCCAGATCGGCGTCGGGCAGCACCAGCATGTGGTTCTTGGCACCGCCGAGCGCCTGCACCCGCTTGCCGTGCTCGACGGCTTTCAGCTGGATGTACTTGGCGATCGGGGTCGAGCCCACGAAGGACACCGCCTCGATGTCCGGGTGCTCCAGGATGCGGTCCACGGCCGTCTTGTCGCCCTGCACGATGTTCAGGACACCTTCCGGCAGACCCGCCTCCGTGGCCAGCTCCGCCAGGCGCAGGGAGGCCGACGGGTCCTTCTCCGACGGCTTCAGCACGAAGGTGTTGCCGCAGGCGATCGCCAGCGGGAACATCCACATCGGCACCATCGCCGGGAAGTTGAACGGCGTGATGCCCGCGACCACGCCCAGCGGCTGGCGGATCGAGGCCACGTCCACCCGGGTGGAGACCTGGGTGGACAGCTCGCCCTTGAGCTGGACGGAGATCCCGCACGCCAGCTCCACGATCTCCATGCCGCGCGCGACCTCGCCGAGCGCGTCGGAGTGCACCTTCCCGTGCTCGGCGGTGATCAGCTCCGCGATCTCGTCCCGGTGGGCGTCGAGCAGCTCGCGGTACTTGAAAAGGATCGCCGTCCGCTTGGCCAGGGAGGACTCGCCCCAGCTCGCGAAGGCGGCCTTGGCGGAGGCGACCGCGGCGTCGACCTCCTCGACGGTCGCGAACGCGACCTGCTTCTCCTGGGCGCCCGTCGCCGGGTTGTAGACGGGGCCGAACCGGCCGGAGCCGCCCTCGACGGGCTTGCCGTCGATCCAGTGGGTGAGGGTCTTCATGGTGCGCAAGGGCCTTTCGTGGAGCGTGGGTTCAGGGGGGTTCAGAGGTGGCGGCGGCGGTCCGCGACCTGCCGGTCGTAGCGCTCGCGGGCCTCGACGGCGGCCGCGCGGGTGGCGGTCTCGGCCACCGGCACGTCCCACCAGGCCTCGGCCGGGGGAGCGGTCGGGGCCGGGTCGGTCTCGACGTACACACACGTCGGGTGGTCGGATGCGCGGGCCGCGGCGAGCGCCTCGCGCAGCTCGCGCACGGTCTTCGCGCGCAGCACCTCCATGCCGAGGCTGGCCGCGTTGGCGGCGAGGTCGACGGGCAGCGGGTCGCCGGTGAAGGTGCCGTCGGCGGCCCGGAAGCGGTAGGCCGTGCCGAAGCGTTCGCCGCCGGTCTCCTCCGACAGGCCGCCGATGGAGGCGTAGCCGTGGTTCTGGATCAGGACGATGTTGACCGGCAGGCCCTCCTGGACGGCCGTGACGATCTCCGTCGGCATCATGAGGTAGGTGCCGTCGCCGACCAGTGCCCACACAGGAGTGCCGGGGGCGGCCTGCTGGACGCCGATGCCGGCCGGGATCTCGTAGCCCATGCAGGAGTAGCCGTACTCCAGGTGGTACTGGCGCGGGCTGCGGGCGCGCCACAGCTTGTGCAGGTCGCCGGGGAGCGAACCGGCCGCGTTGATGACCACGTCGTCGTCGCCGACGGCGGCGTCCAGCGCGCCGAGCACCTGCGTCTGGGTGGGGACCGCAGTGTCGTCGTCGGCCCGGTAGGCGGCTTCCACGACCTCGTCCCAGCGCTCCCTGCCGGCACGGTACTCAGCCTCGTACGCCTCGGCCACGCGGTGCCCGGACAGCCCCTCGGCCAGCCGCTCCAGACCCGACCGCGCGTCGCACACCAGGGTCCGCGCGGCCAGCTTGTGCGCGTCGAAGCCGGTGATGTTCAGGTTGAGGAACCGCACGTCCGGGTTCCGGAAGAGCGTGCCGGAGGCGGTGGTGAAGTCGGTGTAGCGGGTGCCGACGCCGATCACCAGGTCGGCGGTACGGGCGAGCGCGTCGCTCACCGCCGTGCCGGTGTGCCCGATGCCGCCGAGGTCGGCGGGGTGGTCGTGCCGCAGGGAGCCCTTGCCGGCCTGGGTGGAGGCGACCGGGATGCCCGTGGACTCCACGAACGCCTTCAGGGCCTGCTCGGCCTCGCTGTGGTGGACGCCGCCGCCCGCCACGATCAGCGGCCGCTCGGCCGACCTGATCGCCTCGACGGCCGCCGCCAGCTCCACGGGGTCCGGCGCGGGACGCCGTACGTACCAGACACGCTCGGCGAAGAACTCCTCCGGCCAGTCGTACGCCTCGGCCTGCACGTCCTGCGGCAGGGCGAGGGTGACGGCGCCGGTCTCCGCCGGGTCGGCCAGCACGCGCATCGCCTGGAGCGCCGAGGGGATCAGCGCCTCGGGGCGGGTGATCCGGTCGAAGTACCTCGACACCGGGCGCAGCGTGTCGTTGACCGACACGTCGGCCTCGACCGGGTGCTCCAGCTGCTGGAGCAGCGGGTCGGGGGCGTGCGAGGCGAAGTAGTCGCCGGGCAGGAGCAGCACCGGCAGCCGGTTGATGGTCGCGAGCGCGGCGCCGGTGACCAGGTTGGTGGCGCCCGGGCCGATCGAGGTCGTCACGGCCTGTGCGGACAGGCGGTTGAGCTGGCGGGCGTGGCCGACGGCCGCGTGCACCATGGACTGCTCGTTGCGGCCCTGGTGGTAGGGCATCACATCGGCGTACTCGACCAGCGCCTGGCCGACCCCGGCGACGTTGCCATGGCCGAAGATGCCCCAGGTCCCGGCGATCAGCCGGCGGCGCACGCCGTCGCGCTCGGTGTACTGGGCGGACAGGAACCGGACCAGCGCCTGGGCGGTCGTCAGTCTGCGGGTGGGGGCGCTCATACGGAGGTCTCCGGGGCGGTGTAGAGGGGGAGCCGGGGGTCGACCGGCTGGTCCGGCCAGGTGTCGCGGACCCAGGCGTGGTCGGGGTGGTCGCAGATCAGCCAGGCGCGCTCTGCCTCCGGGCCCGCCATGACGTTCAGGTAGTACATGTGGTGGCCGGGCGTGGCCATCGACGGCCCGTGCCAGCCGTCCGGGATGAGGACGACGTCGCCGTCGCGCACCTCCGCGAGCACGTCGGTGTCCCGGCCCGGGCCGGACGGGGAGACGCGCTGGTAGCCGAGGCCGGGGACGCCGTCGTGGCCGGCGAACTCGAAGTAGTAGATCTCCTCCAGCACGGACTCCTCGCCGGGCCGGTGCTCGTCGTGCTTGTGCGGCGGGAACGACGACCAGTTGCCGCCCGGGGTGATCACCTCGACCGCGATGAGCTTGTCGCACTCGAAGACCCCGGCCGCGCCGAAGTTGTTGACCTGCCGGGAGCAGTTGCCGGTGCCCCGCAGCTCGACGGGCACCTCGGAGGCCGGCCCGTAGCGGGCGGGCAGCCTGCGGGTGCAGCGCGCACCGGTCAGTGCGAACCGGCCGCCCGCTGCGGACGCCACGGTCGCGCGGGCGTCGCGCTGCACGTACGCGAAATCACTGACGCCGCTGAACACGTCGGCGCGGCCCCGGAGTTCGAAGGTGTCCTGGCCGAAGTCGTCCGCGGCGGCGACGGTGCAGCCGCCGCTCAGCGGGACGACGATCCACTCGCTGTCTGCGGTGTCGAAGGAGTGCGCGCCGCCCGGCGGCAGCTCCAGGATCCGCAGGCTGGAGTGGCCCCAGCCGGCCTTCTCGGGCGTGACGTCGACGGCGTAGGGGCCGCCGAGGGCCTTGCCGGCGGGAAGGTGGTACGTCATTGATTCCTCCGGATCACAGTAGACCGACGGCCGTGTCCACGGCCTCTTCCACGCTGCCCCCGGCCGGGTAGAGCAGCGACCGTCCGACCACCATGCCCTGGACGGTGGGCAGCCGCAGGGCCTTGCGCCAGCGTTCGTAGGCGCCTTCCTGGTCCTCGCCCACCTCGCCGCCGAGCAGGACGACGGGCAGCGTCGAGGTCTGGAGGACCTCGGCCATGTCGTCCGGGTCCTCGGTGACGGGCAGCTTCAGCCAGGTGTAGGCGGAGGTGCCGCCCAGTCCCGAGGCGATCGCGACGGACCGGGTGACGGCCTCGGCGGACAGGTCGTTGCGGACCCTGCCGTCGACCCGCCGGGAGATGAACGGCTCGACGAAGAGCGGGAGCTTGCGGGCCGCCATGGCGTCGACGGCCCGCGCGGTGGACTCCAGCGTGGTCAGCGAGCCCGGGTCGTCGTAGTCGATGCGGACCAGGAGCTTGCCGGCGTCGAAGCGCAGCCGTGCGATGTCCTCGGCGCGGTGGCCGGTGAAGCGGTCGTCCATCTCGAAACAGGCCCCGGCGAGTCCGCCGCGGTTCATCGAGCCCATGACGACCTTGTTCTCCAGCACCCCGAGCAGGAGCAGGTCCTCCAGGATGTCGGCGGTGGCGAGCACGCCGTCGACGCCGGGCCGCGACAGCGCGGTGCACAGCCGCTCCAGCAGGTCCGCGCGGTCGGCCATGGCCAGACGCCGGTCGCCGACCCCGAGAGCGCCGCGCGCCGGGTGGTCGGCGGCCACGATCATCAGGCGGCCGCTGTCACCGATCAGCGGTCGGCGCACCCTGCGGGCCGCCGCCTCGGCGACGGCCTCGGGGTTGCGGGCTCTGACGGTGGTGAGGCCGGGGATGCCGATGTTCAAGGAAGGCTCCGTTTCAGTGGCTCGTGCTCGGCGACGGCACCCCGGCGAGGAGCTCCTCGACCTCGGAGGGGGTGGGCATCGCGGACGAGCAGGCGAGGCGGGAGGCGACGAGGGCGCCGGCGGCGTTGGCGTGGCGCATGGTCCGCTCCAGGTCCCAGCCGGCGAGCAGGCCGTGGCACAGCGAGCCGCCGAAGGCGTCCCCGGCGCCCAGGCCGTTGACCACCTCGACCGGCACCGGCGGCACCTCGGCCCGGGTGCCGTCGCGGTGCACGGCGAGGACCCCCTTGGGGCCCTGTTTGACGACGGCCAGCTCCACGCCCGCCTCCAGCAGCGCGTCCGCACAGGCCTGCGGCTCGCGCACACCGGTGGCGATCTCGCACTCGTCCAGGTTGCCGACCGCGACCGTGGCGTGCCGCAGGGCCTCGCGGTAGTACGGGCGGGCCTCCTCGGGATCGCCCCAGAACATCGGGCGCCAGTCGAGGTCGAAGACCGTGGTGCCGGACTTGTCGCGGGCCTTGAGGGCGGCGAGGGTGGCGGAGCGGCTCGGTTCCTCGCTCAGTCCGGTGCCGGTGATCCAGAAGATGCGGGCGTCGCGGATGGCGAAGAAGTCCAGCTCGTCGGTGTGGATCTCCAGGTCCGGCGCCTTGGGGCGGCGGTAGAAGTACAGCGGGAAGTCGTCCGGCGGGAAGATCTCGCAGAACGTGACCGGCGTCGGATACGCGGCGACCGGGGTGACCCAGCGGTCGTCGACGCCGAAGCCCTTCAGCTCCTGGTGCAGGTACGTGCCGAACGGATCGTCGCCGGTGCGCGTGATCACCGCCGTGCGGCGTCCGAGGCGGGCGGCCGCGACCGCCACATTGGCCGCGGAACCTCCCAGGAATTTCCCGAACGTGTCCACCGACTCCAGTGGGACGCCGGTCTGCAGGGGGTAGAGGTCGACCCCGATGCGGCCCATCGTGATCACATCGAAATACTGGGCTGGCTCGGCCATGCGCGACCTCCTCGGGAAGCTGGGGATGCGGGTCCTGGGGCGCCCTGACACGGTGGGGGCGTGGAACCACGGGACCTGCCGCCTCCCAGGTGTAGGTCTCCGAGGGCGGCACTGTCAATAGTTTGTACTTACATTCGGACCTGCTTGTGAAATGATGTCTTAACAAAGTATTGACAGCGGGCGCGGCAGGGACTTGTATCCCGTGCCATCGCAACAGTCGGTTTGCGGCATCATGATCCGGACTCCGTAAGGCTCCGGGACCACGGATCCCTTCGTGGTCCCTTCCTTTCCCCGCAGTAGCACAGTGAGGTGCCAGGAAAGATGGACCGCTCTTCCCACCCCCGCTCTCGCAGGCTCGCGCCCGTCGTCGCCCTCGCCGCGGCAGCGGCCCTGACCCTCGCCGGCTGCTCCAGCAGTTCCGGGGGCAAGAAGTCCGAGGAGGGCGCCGCCAACGCCTCGGCGGGCAAGGCGACCACGCCCCGCATGACCGTCGCCCTCGTCACCCACCAGGCGCCCGGCGACACCTTCTGGGACACCGTCCGCAAGGGCGCCGAGGCCGCGGCCGCCAAGGACAACATCAAGCTCGTCTACTCCGCCGACCCGAACGCGGGCAACCAGGCCAACCTGGTCCAGAACGCGATCGACCAGAAGGTCGACGGCATCGCCGTCACCCTCGCCAAGCCGGACGCGCTCAAGGGCGTCATAGGCAAGGCCGAGAAGTCCGGCATACCCGTCGTCGGCCTCAACTCCGGCCTGAGCGACTGGAAGAAGCTCAATCTGCTGGAGTTCTTCGGCCAGGACGAGTCCGTGGCGGGCGAGGCCTTCGGCAAGAAGCTGAACGAGGTCGGCGCCAAGAAGGTCCTCTGCGTCATGCAGGAGCAGGGCAACGTCGGCCTCACCCAGCGCTGCGACGGTGTCGCCAAGACCTTCGAGGGCAAGGTCGACCCGCAGAACGTCAACGGCACCGACATGCCGTCCGTGAAGTCGACGATCACCGCCAAGCTGAAGCAGGACCCGTCCATCGACTACGTCGTCACGCTCGGCGCGCCCTTCGCGCTGACCGCGGTGCAGTCGGTGTCGGACGCCGGCAGCAAGGCGAAGGTCGCCACCTTCGACCTCAACAAGGACCTCATCAAGGCCGTCAAGGGCGGCGACATCCAGTTCGCCGTCGACCAGCAGCCCTACCTCCAGGGGTACCTGGCCGTCGACGGCCTGTGGCTCTACAAGAACAACGGCAACTACAGCGGCGGCGGTGAGCAGCCCGTGCTGACCGGCCCGGCCTTCGTCGACAAGTCCAACGTCGACAAGATCGGGGAGTTCGCCGCGAAGGGCACCCGGTGATGAGCATGACCCAGCAGGCTGAGCCGGCGGTGGACACACCGCCGGCCCCCGGCCAGAAGCAGACGGACGGCCGGACGCGGCGGCGCCCGCTGGCGCTGCGGCTGCTCGCCCGGCCCGAGGTCGGCGTGTTCCTCGGCGCCGTGGCCGTGCTCGTGTTCTTCCTGTTCGCGGCACCGCCGGTGCGCGACGGCAGTTCGATGGCCAACATCCTCTACCAGTCGTCGACCATCGGGATCATGGCGCTGCCCGTGGCCCTGCTGATGATCGGCGGCGAGTTCGACCTCTCGGCGGGCGTCGCCGTGGTCACCTCGGCGCTGACCGCGTCGATGCTCAGCTACCAGCTGACGCTGAACGTCTGGATGGGCGTGATCGTCGCCCTGATCGTGTCCCTCGCGATCGGCGCGTTCAACGGCTGGCTGCTGGTCAAGACCGGTCTGCCGAGCTTCCTGGTCACCCTGGGCACCTTCCTGATCCTCCAGGGCGTGAACCTCGCGATCACCAAGCTGGTCACGGGCAACGTCGCCACCGACGACATCAGCGACATGGACGGCTTCGCCCAGGCGCAGAAGCTCTTCGCCTCCACGTTCGAGGTCGGCGGGGTCAACGTCAAGATCACCGTGGTGTGGTGGCTGGTCTTCGCTGCTCTGGCCACCTGGGTGCTGCTGCGCACCAAGTACGGCAACTGGATCTTCGCCGTCGGCGGCAACAAGGACTCCGCCCGGGCCGTCGGTGTCCCCGTGACCTTCACCAAGATCTCACTGTTCATGCTGGTCGGCTTCGGCGCCTGGTTCGTCGGCATGCACCAGCTGTTCTCCTTCAACACCGTGCAGTCCGGCGAGGGCGTGGGCCAGGAGCTCATCTACATCGCCGCAGCCGTCATCGGCGGCTGTCTGCTCACCGGTGGCTACGGCTCCGCGATCGGCACGGTCTTCGGCGCCTTCATGTTCGGCATGGTGCAGCAGGGCATCGTCTACGCCGGCTGGAACCCCGACTGGTTCAAGGCCTTCCTCGGCGTGATGCTCCTCGGCGCCGTCCTCATCAATCTGTGGGTCCAGCGCACGGCGACCCGGAGGTGACCGCGATGACCAGCGAAGAAACCGGCACCCACGGTGCCGTCCTCAAGGACACCCCGCCCGCCGGCGAGCGTCCCCTCGTCGAACTCCGCGGCGCCGGCAAGTCCTACGGCAACATCCGCGCCCTGCACGGCGTGAGCCTCGAAGTCCACCCCGGCAAGGTGACCTGCGTCCTCGGCGACAACGGCGCCGGCAAGTCCACCCTCATCAAGATCATCTCGGGGCTGCACCAGCACACCGAGGGCGAGTTCCTCGTCGACGGCGAACCGGTGCGCTTCTCCACCCCGCGCGAGGCCCTCGACAAGGGCATCGCCACGGTCTACCAGGACCTCGCGGTTGTCCCGCTGATGCCGGTGTGGCGCAACTTCTTCCTCGGCTCCGAGATGACCAAGGGCCCCTGGCCGCTGCGCCGTCTCGACATCGAGAAGATGAAGAAGACCGCGGACGAGGAACTGCGCAACATGGGCATCGTCCTGGACGACCTGGAGCAGCCCATCGGCACGCTCTCTGGCGGCCAGCGCCAGTGCGTCGCCATCGCCCGCGCCGTCTACTTCGGCGCCCGCGTCCTCATCCTGGACGAGCCCACCGCCGCCCTCGGCGTCAAGCAGTCCGGTGTGGTGCTGAAGTACATCGCCGCCGCCCGCGAGAAGGGCCTCGGCGTCATCTTCATCACCCACAACCCGCACCACGCCTACATGGTCGGCGACCACTTCAGCGTGCTGCGCCTCGGGACCATGGAACTGTCCGCCTCCCGCAGCGACGTCTCCCTCGAGGAACTGACCAACCACATGGCCGGCGGCGCCGAACTGGCCTCCCTCAAGCATGAGTTGTCCCAGGTCCGCGGCGTCGATGTCGAGGAGCTGCCCGAAGAGGGAGATCTCACCGCCCCCGTAGCCACGTCTTCGGAAGGAAAGTCCTGACATGGCCCACGCGCTCGACCGCATCCGGGTCGGCTCCGCCCCCGACTCCTGGGGCGTCTGGTTCCCCGACGACCCCCAGCAGGTGCCCTGGGAACGCTTCCTCGACGAGGTCGCCGAGGCCGGCTACTCCTGGATAGAACTCGGCCCGTACGGCTACCTGCCCACCGACCCGGCCCGGCTCACCGACGAGGTGACCAAGCGGAACCTCAAGGTCTCCGCCGGCACCATCTTCTGCGGCCTGCACCGCGGCCCCTCCGAGTGGGACTCCACCTGGGAGCAGGTCAGCCGGGTCGCCGCGCTCACCCAGGCCATGGACGCGGGGCACCTGGTGGTCATCCCCTCGTTCTGGCGGGACGACAAGACCGCCGAGATCCTCGAGCCGCCGGAGCTCACCGTCGAGCAGTGGCGCAACCTCACCACGGGCATGGAGCGCCTCGGCCGCGAGGTGAAGGACAGGTACGGCCTGGACATCGTCGTCCACCCGCACGCCGACACCCACATCGACACCGAGGAACACGTCGAGCGGTTCCTCGACTCGACCGACTCCGACGCCGTCAACCTCTGCCTCGACACCGGGCACTACGCCTACTGCGGCGGTGACAGCGTCAAGCTGATCGAGACCTACGGCGAGCGCATCGGCTATCTGCACCTCAAGCAGGTCGACCCGGAGATCCTCGCCGACGTCGTCAAGAACGAGGTCCCGTTCGGCCCCGCCGTCGCGCGCGGCGTGATGTGCGAACCGCCCGCGGGCGTGCCCGAGTTGGGGCCGGTCCTCACGGCGGCCCAGAAGCTCGGCGTGGACCTGTTCGCCATCGTCGAGCAGGACATGTACCCCTGTGAGCCGGACAAGCCGCTGCCCATCGCGGTGCGCACCCGCAAGTTCCTGAGGTCCTGCGGCGCCTGACGACCCGAAAGGACGGCCATGACGGAGCGCGCCCCCCTGGGCATCGCGGTCATCGGTACCGGAAGGATGGGCGCCGACCACGTGCGCCGCATCCGCGACGTCATCAGCGGAGCACGTGTGGCCGCCGTCGTGGACGTCGACGCGGAGCGCGCGAAGGCCGTCGCCGCCCGTGTCGACGGCTGCACCGCCCACACCGACCCGGCGGCCGCGATGGCGGCGGCCGACGTCGATGCCGTCCTGATCGCCTCCCCGGGCCCGGCCCACGAGGCCACCCTCCTCGCCGCCTTCGAGCACGATCTGCCCGTCCTGTGCGAGAAGCCGCTCACCCCCGACGCGGCCTCCGCCCTGCGCGTCCTCGAAGCCGAACTGCGCCTCGGCCACCGCCGGGTCCAGGTCGGTTTCATGCGTCGCTACGACCCCGAGTACGCGAAGCTGAAGGCCCTGCTGACGACCGGTCAGCTGGGCCGCCCGCTCATGGTGCACAACCGGCACCGCAACGTGGCCAGCCCGCCTTTCTTCACCAGCTCCATGCTCATCAGCGACTCCGTCGCCCACGAGGCCGACGTGACCCGCTGGCTGCTGGGCCAGGAGATCACAGCCGTCACGGTGCTGCGCCCCACCCCGTCGGCCAACGCCCCGGACGCGCTGCAGGACCCCCAGTTCGTCGTCTTCGAGACCGACGGCGGGGCCCTCAGCGACGTCGAGATCTTCGTCAACTGCGGCTTCGGCTACCAGGTCCAGGCCGAGGTGGTCTGCGAACGCGGCACCGCCCGCATCGGCGACGGCCACGCCCTGGTCACCAACATGGCCGGCCGCTGGGGCGGCACCATCGCCCAGGACTTCACCGAACGCTTCGAGACGGCCTACGACCAGGAGATCCAGGCCTGGGTCGACGCCACCCGCCGCGGCGAGACCACCGGCCCCAGCACCTGGGACGGCTACGCCGCGGCGGCGGTGTGCGAGGCGGGAGTGAGGGCGCTGGAGAACGGCGGCCGGGTGGAGATCGATCTGGTGGAGAAGCCGGCACAGTACAGGTGACGTCGAGGTCCGTCCAGCGCTCTTTCGTTCGCTCCGTGGCGGGCCCTACGCTCGGGGAGCGGCTCCGAAGGCCGGAGCCGCTCGTTCGCAAGCGGGGGAAGCCGTGGACGTGCCGACGCTGATCCTGCTGGGCGGGGCGGGCGGCGTATTGCGGGGACTGCTGGACGTCTACACCCGGTTCCTCGACTGGCACACGGACCGACGAGGACACCGCCGATTACCCTCGGGGCAAGAAGGGGGACCTCCGCGCTTCCAGCAGTACTTCGACCCTGTGGGTGATTCCGTCGCGGCCGTGGTGCACAGCGCGATGGGTGCGGGCGCCGCGGTGCTCCTCGGCACCACCGGCCAGATCAGCGGTGCCTACGCGGCACTGGTCGTCGGCATCTCCGCACCGGTGATCCTGACCCAGCTGGGCCGCGTTCAGTCGGTGAACGACGCGCTCACCGGCGGGCCGCAGCCCGAAACGGGCGTCGGGGTCCAGGCGGTGCCGGAGCCCGCGCCACAGGCCACGGCCGCCGCAGCGCCCTCTCCCGTTCCGGTGGCGCTGTCCGGGCCGGCCGTCGCACGGCCGGTGTCCGGCGAGAGCGACGGGACAGCGGGGGAGACGGGCAACGCCCCACCGCACACGGCGCACTCGAACGGCCGGCCCGCCGATGCCGCGGGCAGCCCGGCCAGGGAACGCCACGGCCGTGAGACTCCGCCCCTTCCTCCGAGGCCGGCCGTCGGAGAGGAGGGGACCGGATGACGCAGCGACCCGGTGCGCGTCGGCGCATCGCCGCGAGCATCCTGGGCGTGGACCGCGCGGGACGCCGGTTCCCCACGCTCGAACAGCAGCGTCGTCTGTCCCTCGGGCGACGGGTCCTCGCCTCGCTCCTCGGAATCGGTGTCCGCCCGTCCGCGCCCGCGCCCCGTACACGGGCAGCCGTGACGCCGCCGGCACCCGAACATGCTCCGGAGCCCACGGTGCCGGAGCCAACCACCGTCGCGTCCCGCACCGAGCACCCGGACCACGTCCCCGAAGCGGTTCCCCGGTCCCAGTCGACGAGTCGGCGCACCACGTGGGCCACAGCCCCGGCCGGCGACCGCTTCGCCGTGCCCGTCCACTTGCTGAACGAGGACCGCTCCGACTACGAGCGAACCCTCGACGCGGCGCTGCGTTCCGCACCGCACCGCCCGGAACTGGCCGCTCTCGGGCGGCGGCTCAACGTCGAACAGTTGCGCACCATGGCGCTCGACGCCACTGCGGTCATCACGGCGGCAGCGGGGAGTGAGTACCGCCACTACGTGAAGGTCCGCGACGAACGGCTCGGGCCGGCGATGTCCGCGCCGTCCTCTCGCGCAACCGCCCCGGCTCAGACGGACCCGGGCGCCCCAGGCTCCGCCACGACAGCAGGCGAGGTCGCCGAAACCGGCGGAGCCGGACTGGCGGCCGTCATCGCGGTGCTGGGGCCCGTCCTCGCAGGCACGGGCGCGGCGATCCTCCTGCTGGTCGGCTACATCCTGCGGATGCTCAACCCGGAGACGCCCATCGCCCGGACGATCATCACCACCGGCTGGCTGTTCGGCGCGGTGACCGGGGCCTCGCTCCTCGTCGCCGCCGTCGGGCTGCTCCTCACGGCTCTGCGCAACGAACCGGGCCGTCCTCCCGACGAGCCCATCGAGGTGACCCGGGCCAGGGACGCCTGGCTAGAGGCCCTGCTGGAGCGGGGCATCATGCCGTTCCTGCGGGAGGCGCTCACCGACCCGGCCTCGGCGGAGACCCGACAGCGTACGGTGCCACCCCCACCGGCCGGCCGTACGCCCGGCTTCACGAGCCCGGACTTCACCAGCCCCGACTTCACGAGCTCCGATTTCCCGAGTCCCGGCCACGGCGGGCCGGAGCGCCGGCCGGAGTGATCGCTGCGTGCGCCGGGCCGGAGCCACTGGAGAGCACCGGCCCGGCCGAAGTCAGCGCACGAGGCTGCGCGGGCCGGGGCACTCGACCTCGGGGCCGGCGATCGGTTCGGCGTACGAGGAGGCCACCCGCTCCACGCCGTGCCCGGCGGCGAACGCCTCGGCGCGGGCGCGGTCGCGGGCGGCCACCGCGACGAGGCGGTGCCCGGTCGCCCGGGCCGGGGCGGCCGGAAAGCGTTCGGTGATCCGTACGGCTCCCGGCACGCCTGTGCACAGGGGTTCCCGGCCCCTCCCGCTCACGCCTGCCGTACCTCCTCGATCGTCACGGGACGGTGCTCGTGCAGCGACAGGGTGCACGCGTCGGCGATCCAGCCCGCCTCCAGGGCGTCCTCGATCGTGCACGGCGACGGTCGGGTGCCGGCGACGACCTCGGTGAACGCGGTCAGTTCGGCGCGATAGGCCTCGGTGAAGCGGTCCATGAAGAAGTCGTGCGGCGGGCCCGCCGGGAACGTCACCCCGGGCTCGACCGAGCGCAGCGGCAGCTTGTCCTCCAAGCCGACGGCGATGGAGTCCTGGAAGCCGTGGATCTCCATGCGGACGTCGTAACCGCGTCCGTTGTGGCGGGAGTTGGAGACCACCGCGATCGTGCCGTCGTCGAGGGTGAGGATCGCGCCGGTGGTGTCGGCGTCGCCGGCCTCCTTGATGAAGTCCGCGCCGCGATTGCCGCCGACGGCGTAGACCTCGGTCACCTCGCGGCCGGTCACCCAGCGGATGATGTCGAAGTCGTGCACCGAGCAGTCGCGGAAGATGCCGCCGGAGGAGGCGATGTAGGCGGCCGGCGGGGGCGCCGGGTCGAGCGTGGTCGAGCGGACCGTGTGCAGTGTGCCGAGCTCACCGCTCTGCACGGCGGCCCGGGCGTTGACGAACCCGGCGTCGAAGCGCCGGTTGTAGCCGATCTGGATCGGCACGTCCCGGCCCGCGACGGCCTTGAGCACCTCGACCCCCTCGGCCATGGTCCTGGCGACGGGCTTCTCGCAGAAGACGGGGACACCCGCCTCGACACCGGCCAGGATCAGCGCCGGGTGGGCGTCCGTGGCGGCGGCGACGACGATGCCGTCCACACCGGTGGCCAGCAGCGCCTCCGGCGAATCCACCACATCGGCCCCGAACCGCTCGGCGGCGGACTTGGCGGCGTCCGCGAACGGATCGGTCAGGACGAGGGAGTCGACGGCGTCGAGTCCCGAGAGGGTCTCGGCGTGGAAGGCGCCGATGCGGCCGAGGCCGAGGATTCCGATACGCATGGGGGTGTTGCTCCTAGGGAGGGGGAGGGTTGCTTGCGGAGAGTTGTCAGTCCAGGCCGCCGAGGACGTTCTGGTCCCAGTCGATGACCGACCCGGTGACCACCCCGGACCGGTCCGACAGCAGGAAGACCACGAAATCGGCGATCTCGTCCGGCTGGCCGAGCTTGCCCATGGGCAGCTTCGCGGCGGCTTCGTCACGCCAGTCGTCCCCGGCCCCGTGGAACGCCTTCTGCGTGGCGTCCTCACCCTCCGTGGCCGTCCAGCCGATGTTGAGCCCGTTGATCCGGACCCGGTCCCAGCGGTGCGCGTGCGCGGCGTTGCGGGTCAGTCCGATCAGTCCTGCCTTGGCGGCGACATAGGGCGCGAGGAACGGCTGCCCGCCGTGCGCCGACGAGGTGATGATGTTGACGATGGTGCCCGGCGCCTGACGGCCCACCATGTCGGCCACCGCCGCCTGCATCGCGAAGAACGGGCCCTTGAGGTTGATCCCGATGTGCTGGTCGAACAGCTCGGGCGTGGTGTCCAGCAGCGTCCCCCGGGACGTCAGACCGGCGGAGTTCACCAGGCAGTCGACGCGGCCGTACGTCTCCACGACCCGGGCCACGGAGGCCTTTGCCTGCTCGGCGTCCGACAGGTCGGCCCGCATGTACAGGGCCTTGCCGCCCGCGGCGGTCAGTTCCGCCACCAGGGCCTCGCCTGGCCCGGGGCGCCGCCCGGTGACGGCCACGACCGCCCCTTCGCGCACCGCGGCCCGCGCGATGGCCGCGCCGACCCCCTGGCTGCCGCCGTTGACCAGGACGACCTTGTCGTCGAGAAGTCCCATCGGTTTCCTCAGCTCTCTCGCCGTTCGGCACCGGACCGCAGCGCGGCCCGGAGCGCCTGCGGTGTCCACTCCTCGCGCAGCGCGCGCCGCACCAGATCCGCCTGCGAGGGCGGGGCGAGGCCTTCGACCGGCGGGTCGCTGTCGAGGTTGGTGGGGAAGGGGTAGCCCTCGGCGCTCGCCGCGATCACCTGGTCCAGCCACGCCTGGTCGGCGCCTTCGGCCTTGCGCTCGAGGAGGACCGGGTACACCGCGTTCGCCACGGCCTCCCGGTCCACCGTCTCCATCGCGCGGCCGAAGGCGGACGACACCTGGAGCAGGTTCGCCATACGCCGGACGTCCGCCGAGCGGTTGGTGCCGGCCGCGTGGAAGAGCGCCGGGTTGAAGAACACGGCGTCGCCCTTGGCGAGCGGCAGCTGCACCTGGTGCGCCTCGAAGTACGACCGGAACTCCGGGAGCCGCCAGGCGAGGTAGCCCGGTTCGTACTTCTGCGAGTGTGGCAGGTACATCGTCGGCCCGGACTCCACCGGCATGTCGCAGTGCGCGACCGCGCCCTGGAGCGTCAGCACGGGGGAGAGGCGGTGCACGTGCGCCGGATAGGCGGCGGCGACCTCGTTCGACAGGAAGCCCAGGTGGTAGTCCCGGTGCGCGGTCTGGGCGGCGCCGCCCGGGTTGACCACGTTCAGCTGGGAGGTGACCTGGTAGCCGGGGCCGAGCCAGGCGGTGGCCACCAGGGCCAGGACGTCGTTGGCGTAGTAGTCGGCGAACGCCTCCGGGTCGTAGAGGGCCGCCTTCTCCAGCGCGTTCCACACCCGGTCGTTGGCACCGGGCCGGGCGAAGTGGTCACCGGCCGCCGCGCCCGAGGCGCGCTGCTTAGCGATCAGCGCCTCGAACACGGCGGTGGTCCGGTCCACGACGTCCGGGTCGGGGAAGGCGCCGCGGAAGACCACGATGCCGGGCCCCTCCGCGAGCGCCCGCACCAGCTCGGCCTGGACGACCCGGTCGCCTTCGAGCAGACCGCAGTCGTAGACGGGCACGTTCCGCTCGACCGCGCAAGCGTGCGGATAGTCGGCGGGATCCGTAGCCCGTTCCACCAGGTCGCGGAACGCCTCGAGATCACAGTCCTGCTCGGACAGCCAGGCACGGTGGTGTACGGAAGTGAAGGACATCGTCGTCCCTTCGGGGTCACGGAGCGACGCAGCCCTGTCATTCTTGTCAGTACAAACCCATCGAACAACCAGCAGCGAGCCATCAAAAACCCCTCAAGGAGCCGGCGCATGGGACACCCGTTCCCGATCCGCGAGATCGCCCGTCAGGCGGGCCTGAGCGAGGCGACCGTCGACCGGGTGCTGAACGGCAGGGGCGGAGTGCGCGAGAGCACCGCCCGGGAGGTCCGCCAGGCCATCGCCGATCTCGACCGGCAGCGCACCCAGGTGCGCCTCGTCGGCCGGACGTTCATGGTCGACATCGTGATGCAGGCGCCCGAGCGCTTCACCACGGCGATCCGCGCCGCCCTGGAGGCCGAACTGCCGTCCCTGCGCCCGGCGGTGCTGCGCTCCCGCTTCCACTTCCGCGAGACCGGCCCGGCCGCCGAGCTGGTGCGGATCCTCGACCGCATCGCACGGCGCGGCTCGCAGGGCGTGATCCTCAAGGCGCCGGACGTCCCCGAGGTGACCGCCGCGGTCGGCCGCCTCGAAGCCGCCGGCGTCCCGGTGGTGACGCTGGTGACCGACCTGCCGGCCAGCGCCCGCCTCGCCTACATCGGCATAGACGACAGGGCGGCGGGCGCCACGGCCGCCTATCTGATGGGCCAGTGGCTGGGGGAGCGCCCGGGCAACATCCTCACCAGCCTCAGCAGCGGGTTCTTCCGCAACGAGGAAGAGCGCGAGATGGGCTTCCGCAGCGCCATGCGCGCCCGGCACCCGGGGCGCACGCTGGTCGAGATCGCCGAGGGCCAGGGGCTGGACACCACCCAGTACGACCTCGTCCGGGCCGCGCTGGAACGCGACCCGGACATCCGCGCGGTGTACTCGATCGGCGGCGGCAACATCGCCACGCTGCGCGCCTTCGACGACCTCGGCCGCGACTGCGCGGTGTTCGTCGCGCACGACCTCGACCACGACAACACACGCCTGCTGCGCGAGCACCGCCTGTCCGCCGTGCTCCACCACGACCTCCGCCAGGACGTGCGCGAGGCCTGCCACACCGTCATGCGCGCCCACGACGCGCTGCCGCCGGCCGGACCGACCCTGCCGTCGGCCATCCAGGTCGTGACGCCGTACAACATGCCACCGCAGGCGGCCGTGTGATCCCCGGGGCGGCACCGGGCGTGGATACGTGAGGAGACCCGGCCCCGCCCCTACCGTCGGCCCATGTGGACCTCGCGCCCGGACGGCGGCCCCGAGCGGTTGGTGACCCTGGTCGACGGCGTGTTCGCCATCGCCATCACGCTGCTCGTCCTGGATCTCTCCGTGCCACGGGAACTCGAGCCCGCCGCGTACCGCGCGGCCCTGCGCGAGCTGCTCCCGGACCTCGGGGCCTACGCGCTGAGCGTCGCGGTGCTGGGGAGCTTCTGGCGCGACCACCGGCGGATCTTCCAGGACGTGCGGGAGATCGACGGCCAGGTGATCGGCATCTCGATGGTCGGCCTCGGCGCCGCGGCCCTCGTGCCGTTCCCGACCCGGCTGCTCGCCGAGTACGGCGCCCAGTCCGTGTCGGTCGCCGTGTACGCGGGTGCCGTCGCCGCGCTGGGCGCCTGCCACCTGGCCGTGGCCACCGTGCTGGCGAGGCGCCCCTGGCTGCGCCACGACACGCCCTCCGAGGCGGCGAGCACCCTCTACCTCCTGGACAGCGCCTCGTCCGTGGTGGTCTTCCTCGCCACCGTCCCGCTGGCCCTGGTGGCCGGCCCCAGGATCATGTGGATGTGGCTGGCCCTCGTGCCGGTGAAGGTCTACCTGGGCCGCAGGCTGACCAGCCCCACCTGACGGCGGGAGTCACGCCCGGCCGGTGACCTCCGCCCAGCTCCCGCTCTGCGCCGACCGCGCCATCGCGTCCAGCGCGGCCGCACTGTGGACGGCGTCCGCGAGCGTCGCTCCGTGCGGGGTGCCCTCGGCGACCGACCGCAGGAAGCGGTACGCCTCGACGACCTTCAGGTCGTCGTACCCCATGGCGTTCGCCGCACCGGGCTGGAACGCGGCGAACTCGCCGTGCCCCGGGCCCACGTACACCGTGGTGACGGACTGGTCCTGGTACGTGGTGCCGCGGCTGACCCCCAGCTCGTTCATGCGGCGGAAGTCCCAGAACACCGCGCCCTTCGTGCCGTGCACCTCGAAGCCGTAGTTGTTCTGCTCGCCGACCGACACCCGGCAGGCCTCCAGGACGCCGCGCGCCCCGGAGGCGAAGCGCAGCAGGCAGCCGACGTAGTCCTCGTTCTCGACCGGGCCGAGTTCGCCTCCGGCGGCGCGGCTGTGGCCGGCGGTGGCGCCGGACGGGCGGGCCCGCTCCGGGACGAAGATCGCCGTGTCGGCCGTCAGGGACGCGATGTCGCCGACGAGGTGACGGGCCAGGTCCACGCCGTGCGAAGCGAGGTCGCCCAGCACCCCGCTGCCGCCCCGCTCCCGTTCGTAGCGCCACGTCAGCGCGCCTTCGGGATGCGCCGCGTAGTCGCTGAACAGCCGGATGCGCAGATGCGTGACCGCGCCGATCTCGCCGGCGGCGATCAGCTCGCGGGCCGCCTCGACGGCGGGCGCGTTGCGGTAGTTGAAGCCCACCGTTGCCTGTACGCCGGCCCGAGCGACCGCGTCCGCGACCGCGCCGGCGTCCTCGGCGGTCAGCCCCACCGGCTTCTCGATCCAGATGTGCTTGCCGGCCTCGGCCATGGCGACGCCGATCTCACGGTGCAGGAAGTTCGGCGCGGTGATGCTGACCGCTCGCACGCGCGGATCGGCGGCCACCTCGCGCCAGTCCCGGGTCGCCGAGGCGAACCCGAACTGCGCGGCCGCCTCCTCGGCACGGCCCGGCACCTCCTCGGCGACCGTGACCAGCTCCGGGGCGAGGGGGAGCTGCGGATAGTGGTGCCGCACGCGCGCGTAGGCCTGGGTGTGCACCCGCCCCATCCAGCCGAATCCGATGACGGCGACGCCGAGCGTGTCCACCATGAGAGCCCCTTTTTGGACCGTTCCAGAACCTGTCCAGGCCACCCTGGGCGGGGCCTGGTGACGCTGTCAACCCTTTGAAGGGCCGTGCCGCCTGCTTTGACAAGCCGTACCACTCCGTGGAACGGTCCATCCCATGAGACCGCCGACGATCCGGGACGTGGCCGAACGGGCCGGTGTCTCCAAGTCGCTGGTCTCCCTCGTGCTGCGCGGCTCCGACCAGGTGCGCCCCGAGAAGCGGGACGCCGTGCTCCGGGCGGCCCGGGAGCTCGGCTACCGCCCCAACGCCGCCGCCCGCAGCCTCAGCGAGCGGCGCACCCGCACGGTCGGTGTCCTCCTGAACGATCTGCGCAACCCCTGGTTCGTCGACCTCCTCGACGGCCTCAACTCCCTGCTGCACGCCAACGGCCTGCGCATGCTGCTGGCCGACGCCCGCCTCAACCGCCGCACCGGCCAGGACCCGGCCGACCCGCTGCTGGACCTGCGCGTCGACGGCCTGGTCGTGGTCGGCACGCTGCCCGACCCGGCGGCCCTCGGAGACGTGGCCGGGCGGATCCCGGTCGTACTGGCCGGCTCCCGCGAACCGGCGCCGCCGGGCGTCGACGTCGTGGCGGGCGACGACGAGCGGGGCGCCCGTCTGGCGGCCGAGCACCTGATCGGCCTCGGGCACCGCCGGATCGCGCACATCGCGGGCTACGGAGCGGTCGGGGAGCTGCGGCACCGGAGTTTTGAGGCGACGATGCGCCGGCACGGGCTCGCCGAGCAGGCTGTGGTCGAGCCGAGCGACATGACCGAGGAGGGCGGCTACCGCACGACCGTCCGGCTGCTCAGCCGCCCCGGCCGGCCCACGGCCGTCTTCGCCGTCAACGACATCGCCGCCATCGGCGCCCTCTCGGCGGCAGAGGAACTGGGCCTGCGCGTCCCGCACGACCTGTCCGTCGTCGGCTACGACAACACGAGCATCTCCCGCCTGCGGCACGTATGGCTGACGACGGTCGACAACTCCAGCCACGAGGTCGGCCGCCGCGCGGCCCGCTGCCTCCTGGAGCGCTTCGAGGGCGCCGGCGGACCGGGCCGCGTCCAACTCGCCGTGCCCACCCTGGAGATCCGCGGGTCGACGGCGCCCGCGCCCACCCGCTGACCGCGTCCGCCCCGCTCAGAGGTTGATCGCGTACGCCTTGCGCAGGGTCTCGTGCACCGTCCACGTCGTACGGTCGCCCTCGCGCAGGACGGCCATGTCGCCGGGCCCGACCGTCAGCGTCGGCCCGCCCTCGACCTCGATCGTCGCCGACCCGCTGATCACGACGAACAGTTCGTCGGCCTCGGTGTCGGTGACCACGCCGGGGGTGATCTGCCAGACGCCCCGCACCTGACGGCCGTCCTCCGACTCCCAGACCACCTTCCCGGTCACCTCGGGCGTCCCGGAGACGACCTGCTCGGGCGCGAGGGGCTCGGGTTCGAGCTCGGCGTCGGGGATGTGCAGTACGAAGCTGTGCGTCATGCGGCGACCCTAGCCGCGTTGAACGGGGGAGCGGCCTCGACAGAGTGTGGGGTGCCGGCTGGGCCGGGCGGACACTCCGTCGTCCCGGCCCGGCGGGTGCGGCCTGCATTCAGCGCCCGGGCTTATGGTGTCCGTCCCAACCCCTATGCCCTGGTCGGGAGTTCCCACCGATTCGCGTATCGTTTGCGGCATATGCCCGGGAGTTGAGATGCCCGGGTGCGCACGTGTGGGCGAAGGGGGAGCAGGACGTGGACGAGATGCGGCAACGAGCCGCCCGGCGGACCGGACCGGCCGGAGGTGTTGTCACGGCACTCCTGGCCGTGGCGGCCTGTGCCTGCCACGCGACCAAGGCGAACCTCCCCTGGTGGGCCGTCCTCGCCGTCGCCGTCTCGACGGTGGGCCTCGCGGGCTGGACCGGCGCCCGGATCGGCCGCCGGCACGGGCCGGCGGGCGAGTTCGCATGCGGTAGGGTTGACCTGCGCGATCACGCGGTTCACCCGCGCGAGACGCATCGGGACGTGGCGCAGCTTGGTAGCGCACTTGACTGGGGGTCAAGGGGTCGCAGGTTCAAATCCTGTCGTCCCGACCAGCGAAGTAGCAGGTCGGAGGTCATTTCCGGTTGACGGAAATGACCTCTTTGTCGTTCCCGCCGCGTCTGCCCCAAGCTGGCCAATGGGTTATTCGATACCAAATGTCCTTGATGTCGCCTTGAGTGGTCTTTAGTGTTCGCCGGGAGGCAAACACTGCAAGGCCCGAGCCCGTGCCACCGTCCGGAAGCGAGTTGTGGAGCGCGTGCATGCGAGGGGACATCCCAGAGGGACGCGATGGCTGCGGGCGTTCGCCGTACTGCCATTGCTGGCATCGGTGCTCGCCGCCTGTGGCAGTGACGAAGGCTCCGGTAGGCCCACCCTCAACTGGTACAACTTCCCCGACGACTCCGGTGCGCTGCAGAAGGCGGCCGACCGGTGCAGCCAGGCGTCGGGCGGCCGCTACAGGATCAGCTACAACAAGCTCCCGCGCGCGGCCGACGGCCAGCGTCAGCAGCTTGTCCGCAGGCTCGCCGCCGAGGACGACTCGCTCGACATCCTGGGCCTGGACGTCACCTGGGCGGCGGAGTTCGCCGAGGCGCGCTGGATCCGGGAATGGACGGGAGCGGCGAAGCGGCAGGCCGCCGAGGGCACTCTGCGCGTACCGCTGCAGACCTCGACCTGGAAGGGCAAGCTGTACGCCGTCCCTTACAACACCAACACCCAGCTCCTGTGGTACCGCAAGGACCTGGTGCCCACACCGCCCCGGACCTGGGCCGAGATGCTGGACATGGCCGGCGCCCTCGCCCGGCAGGGCAAACCGCACTTCGTCGAGATCCAGGGCGCCCAGTACGAGGGCCTGACCGTCTGGTTCAACACGCTCATCAACAGTGCGGGCGGCTCCATCCTCAACGCGAGCGCGACCGAGCCCTCCCTCGGTCCTCCCGCTGTGCGGGCCGCGGGGATCATGCGTGAGCTGGCGAACTCCCCGGCCGCGGACCCCTCCCTGTCCAACCAGATGGAGGACCAGAACCGGCTCGCCATGGAGTCGGGGGTGGCGGCGTTCGAGCTCAACTACCCGTTCGTCTATCCATCGATGAAGGCGAACAACCCCGAGCTGTTCAAGAACTTCCGCTGGGCGCCGTACCCCCGGGTCGACGCGAACCGCCGGGCACGGCCCACCATCGGCGGCATCGACCTGGCGGTGAGCGCCTACTCGCGCCACCCCGACCTTGCCTTCGAGGCGGCGCTGTGCCTGCGCAACCGGGAGAACCAGCTCACCGCCGCGCTCGAGGGCGGTCTGCCGCCCACCCTGCGCGCCCTGTACGACGAGCCGGCGTTCATGAAGGAGTACCCCTTCTCCGCGGAGGTGCTGGCCGCCCTGGAGTCGGCGAGCGTGCGCCCGATCACCCCGGTCTACCAGAACGTGTCGATCGCGGTCTCCCACACGCTGTCTCCGCCGTCCGGGATCAAACCGGAGAGCTCCGTCAACACCATCAGGGAGCAGATCGACGATGCCCTGCGATCCGAGGGTGTGATCCCGTGAACCACCACCTCCCGCACCACTTCGCCGCCCGGCGCCGCAGCGCGCGGGCCTCCTCCCCGGGCGGCCCGAGATGAGCACACGGGCGCAACCCGCCGGAACCCCACCGCCCCCCGAAACGGAGACGGAGCAGAAGGGGCCGGACCAGGCGGCACTGTCGGCGGGCGCCCGGCAGGAGCGGCGGCTCGGCTGGCTGCTCTGCGCACCCGCCGTCGTCGTCATGATCGCCGTGACCGCCTACCCCATCGGGTACGCCGTCTATCTGTCCCTCCAGCGGTACGACCTGCGCTTTCCCGGACGGGCGGAGTTCGTGGGCCTGAGCAACTACGGGGCGGTGCTGTCCTCCCCGTTCTGGTGGGACGCCTTCTGGGTCACGCTGTTCATCACCGCGGTGTCCGTGGCGATCGAACTGGTCCTCGGAATGGGGCTCGCCATGGTGATGCACCGCACGATCTTCTGGCGCGGCGCCGTTCGCACGTCGGTCCTCGTCCCGTACGGCATCGTCACCGTGGTCGCCGCCTTCTCCTGGCAGTACGCCTGGACCCCGAACCTCGGATACCTCGCCGAGTTGCTGCCCAGCGGAGAGGCTCCGCTGACCGAGCAGTGGCCCGCCCTCTGGCTGATCATCCTCGCCGAGGTGTGGAAGACGACGCCGTTCATGGCCCTGCTGCTGCTCGCGGGCCTCGCGCTGGTCCCCGAGGAGACCTTGAAGGCGGCTATGGTGGACGGTGCCACCGCCTGGCAGCGCTTCACCAAGGTCATCCTGCCGCTGATGAAGCCGGCCGTCCTGGTGGCCCTGCTCTTCCGCACACTGGACGCGTTCCGGATCTTCGACAACATCTACATCCTGACCGCGGGCGCCCACGGGACCGGCTCGCTGTCGATCCTCGGGTACGACAACCTGTTCACCGCGCTGAACCTGGGCATCGGGTCGGCGATCTCGGTCCTGATCTTCATCTGCGTCGGGATCATCGCCTTCACCTTCGTCAAACTGTTCGGTGCCGCCGCACCCGGCGCGGAGGTGAAGCGCTGATGGCCGCCGTGGGAAAGACACATGCCGCCCGATGGGGCGTCCTGAACGTGGTGGTGGTGCTGTACGCCCTGTTCCCGGTGTGGTGGATCGCCGCGCTGTCGTTCAAGGACCCCGGCACCCTGACGGACGGTGACTACATCCCCCGGGACTGGACCTGGGAGAACTACCGGGGCATCTTCGAGACCGCCGAGTTCACCCGTGCGCTGATCAACTCGATCGGCATCGCCCTGATCGCCACGGTGATCGCGGTGGCCCTGGGCACCATGGCCGCCTACGCGGTGGCCCGGCTGCGGTTCCCCGGCAAGCGGGTACTCATCGGCATGTCACTGCTGATTGCCATGTTCCCGCCGATCTCCCTGGTGTCACCGCTGTTCAACATCGAGCGGATCATCGGGATCTTCGACACCTGGATCGGGCTGATCATCCCGTACATGACCTTCTCCCTGCCGCTCGCGATCTACACCCTGTCGGCGTTCTTCCGGGAGATCCCCTGGGATCTGGAGAAGGCCGCCAAGGTCGACGGGGCGACGCCCGCGCAGGCCTTTCGGCTGGTCATCGCGCCGCTGGCCGCGCCGGGCGTGTTCACCACGGCCATTCTCGTGTTCATCTTCTGCTGGAACGACTTCCTGTTCGCGATCTCGCTGACGTCCACCGAGTCCGCGCGCACCGTGCCCGCCGCGATCGCGTTCTTCACCGGGAGTTCCCAGTTCCAGCAGCCCACAGGGTCGATCGCCGCCGCCGCTGTGGTCATCACCATCCCGATCATCGTTTTCGTCCTGCTCTTCCAGCGGCGGATCGTCGCGGGACTGACCTCCGGGGCAGTCAAGGGCTGAACGGGGAAGGCAAGGAGGCACCATCCATGGCCGAGATCATCCTTGAGGGAGTCACCAAGCGCTTTCCCGACGGGTCCCTCGCCGTGAAGGACGTGGACCTCGAGATCGCCGACGGCGAGTTCGTGATCCTGGTCGGTCCGTCGGGGTGCGGCAAGTCCACCACCCTGAACATGATCGCCGGACTAGAGGACATCACGGAGGGCACCCTGCGCATCGGAGACCGCGTCGTCAACGACCTGGCTCCCAAGGAACGCGACGTCGCCATGGTGTTCCAGAGCTACGCCCTGTATCCGCACATGAGCGTCCGGGAGAACATGGGCTTCCCGCTGCGCCTGGCCAAGGTGGACAAGGACACCATCGACGCCAAGGTGACGCACGCCGCCCGGATCCTCGACCTCACCGAGCACCTGGACCGCAAGCCCGCCAACCTCTCGGGCGGTCAGCGCCAGCGGGTGGCCATGGGGCGGGCGATCGTCCGTGATCCCAAGGCGTTCCTGATGGACGAGCCACTGTCCAACCTGGACGCCAAACTCCGGGTCCAGATGCGCACCCAGATCTCCCGGCTGCAGCGGAGCCTCGGCACGACCACGGTGTACGTCACCCACGACCAGACCGAGGCGATGACGCTGGGCGACCGCGTCGTGGTCATGAGACAGGGCCTGGTCCAGCAGATCGGTACACCTGCCGAGTTGTACGACCTGCCGCGCAACATCTTCGTCGCGGGCTTCATCGGCTCCCCGGCGATGAACTTCCTGAACGCCACTCTGGAGGGCGGTGCCCTGCGTTCGCCCCTGGGCGACCTGCCCCTCGACGACCGTACGAGGCAGGCGCTGGAACGCCAGAACGCGCCCCGCGAGGTCATCGTCGGGCTGCGACCGGAGGCATTCGAGGACGTGGCCCTGTCACATGACCGGGACCGGACGGGCCCGGTCTTCACCGCCACCGTGGAGGTACTGGAGTCGCTGGGCTCCGACGCGTACGTCTACTTCGCCGCGGAGGGCGGGCCCGCGACGACCACCGAACTGGAGGAACTCGCCAAGGACTCGGGCCTGCGCGACACCGGCGCCGACACCAGTCAACTCGTGGCCCGCCTGGACGCCGCCACGCGTGCCCGCGAGGGAGAACCGCTGGAACTGCGGGTCGACATGGCCAAGGCCCACGTGTTCGACCCGGCGAACGGGGCGAACCTCACGCATCCGGCGCGGGCGGACTGACGATTCGCCACGCGGCCGGGCCGGGCCACCACCGTGATGTAGGCCACTCGTGTGCATCCGCATCGTGTGTGTTTGCCATCGCGTCGGCTGGAAAATGGCTCTGTAGTCACCGGACGCGACAGTCCGGTGGACAGTGACCGAAAGCCGGAGAATGGAGGTTCGATGTCCTCGAAGCGACGTCGCAAGAAGAAGGCCCGCCGCAAGAACGGCGCGAACCACGGCAGCCGTCCGCAGTCCTGAGAAGCTTCGCGGGCGCGCCGACGTATCGGGTGGGTGGCAGGTGCCACCCACTCGTTTGCGTTCGCAGGCACGGTGCGGCCTCTCGATCGCTCGGTGGTGTCACAGGCGGAAGACCCCCCGAGTGCGTCGGGCCGGTGCGGGCTCCGTCTCCGCGGGCGTGAGCCGTGCCGGACGGGCGGTGAGACAGCCGTCCGGGCGGATGAGGAGGGCCGTCGCACCCCTGGTGCCGTACAGACGCTCGAACTCTCCTGCCTCGTCCCGGAACACGGGCAGGCGCCGGCCGTTCGCGCCGCCGGGGCGTGGACGGCCTTCGCCGTGTCGTCGTCCCCGGCGACGACGAACGCGGGCACCTTGCCGCCCGTCAGCCGGCCGGCGGTGGCGGCGGCCTCGTGGCACGCGGTGAGAGCGTCGGCCGAGTCGGAACAGAGGACCAGGACCCGCGGTCGCGCAGCAGGTCGTAGAGGCGCAGGGGCGTCACGGCCAGGCCGGTGGTGAGTCCGCGGCAGTCGGGAGCCCGTTCGCCCGGACCCGGGCCGGGTTCGGCCCGGTCGCCGGGGCCCGCGCCGTTCGTCGCGGTCAGGGGGCTGTCCGGGTAGGCGACGAGCAACTGTGCCTCGCGCAGCATCACCGTCGTCATGTCGTCCTTCGGGGCCGGGACGCCACCCTCGGTGGCGTGCCCGGCGTCATAGCTGTCGAGCAGCCGGGGATGGGCGACCCTGTCCAGGGCGAGGGCACTCCATGGTCCACCGTCGTGAGACGATCGGCGACTCAACGGCCGGCGGCCGGGCCTGGGCGCGTTCAGATCAGCAGGGCCTGCGGCACTCCGTTCCTGCGGACCCACTCCCTGCGGTGGGCGGCCGCCAGGGCCAGGCCCCGGCGGCGGGCCTCGGCCGGGAGCGGGAGCCGGCACAGGGCGTCGAGCGTGCCCAGCATCGTCTGCGCGAAGTGCTCGCCCAAGGCGGTGAGGCGACCGGACGCCAGCAGGACCTCCGTGGCCTGCCGGGCGCCCACCCGCCAGCGCGCGAACTGCGCCTCGGCCAGGGCGCGTTCGGCGGGATCCTGCTCCACGGCCCGGCGGCGGTTCCAGAAGTCCGCTACTCCCAGGTGCGCGTACGCCCCGTGGAAGAGGCCGAGCAGGGGGCGCGGATCGGGGCGCCAGGGCGCGTAGTAGAGCTCCTCGCCGTCCGGCTCGAAGAGGTCGAACAGATGCAGTACGGCGGCGAACTTGCCGTGCTGCATCTCGTGGGCCATGGACAGGGCCAGGCCCCGCGCCGAGCGCGGCCGGGACAGCGCCATGGCGCCGAACGCCTCCGCGCTGCTGCCGCTGAAGCTGCCCGGGCGGTCGACCGGGACCAACGTGCGCGGACCGGCGACGAGTTCGGCGTAGGTCTGCGGGTGGTGGGCCCGCAGCAGACGGCAGGCCTCCCGCGCCGTGCTCTGCCACCGGCACAATTCGTCCTCCGGCAGTCCCAGCGGCCGCGCGGGCACACCGGGGAAGCGCAGCGGGTCGGCGTCGTCCAGGAGCAGCGGCGCGCCCGCGTCCGGCACCACGAGCCGGTGCGCCGCCCGCCACCGGCCCGACGGCCCGGACGGGGCCCGCGGCACGTCGACCGGGCGGTCCGGGCAAGCGCCTGCGGCCACCTGGATCCTGGCCGCGCCATCCGCGTCGACCACCACCTCAGCCAGGTCACCGGGCCGGGCACTGGGGAAGCGGGCACCGCCGAGCGAGGGCAGGAACACCTCGTCCGTCGCCAGGGCCCACCGCACCCGCCCGGGCACGCCCGCGCGGACCGCGGCGGCCGCGGCCAGGGCGCTGAACCAGTGGACCGGCGGCGCGCACGCACCCCCGGACCCGCCCGCGACGACCCGGTCCAGCCGGGCCAGCAGGCCCGTCAGCGCGGTACCCGCCGAGGGATGGGACAGGACCGCGGCCACGGCCTCCGGATCGGTCCGGTGGGCGGCCGTGAGCACCTCCCACGCGCGCGCGGCGGAGTCGGCCACGCCACCGCCGGCCTCACCGGCGGTCTCCGCCACCGCCAGTGCGCAGGCCAGCCGGCGGCTGTGCTCGGCGCGTGCCAGCAGGCGCAGGGCTTCGGCCCCGCCGCCGCCCGAAGCGAGCGCGGTGAAAAGCCTGCCGGGCACACGAAGCGGCACCGGCCCCCTCATGCCGCTTCCGCCGCAGCGGTACGCAGCCCGTCCAGGTCCGCGGCCAGCCGCCCCCTGACCCGCGTGATCAGAGCCGCCAGGTCGGCGCAGTAGACACTGGGGTTGGCGAACCCGGTGGCCGCACGGTAGCGGTGGGCGTAGTGCCCGCCTCCGCACACCTGCCGCAGCCGGCACGCACGGCACTGCGCGGACAGGCCGTCGGCCCCCCACTGCCGGGCCGCGACACCCGGATGGCGCAGCAGCGCGTCGAAGGAGTCACGCCCGATGTGCAGACCCGTCCGGGCAGCGCCGTGGTACGCGGTGCGCAACGTGTCGTCCTGGGCGAGCGAACCGTCCGTCTCCACCACCGCGTACCTCACCGGGGACAGACCCAGCACCTCGGTCTGCGGTGTCCCGCCGAGCAGCAGCGCCATCATGTCCTCGAGCAACCGCACCCGGGTCTCCCGCCGCCCCGCCCCGTACCACCGCTCGAACACCCGCCACAGCCAGTCCGCGTACGGCGTGCCCGGACGCAGCCCCGGTGGGGGAGTCCCCCAATTGCCCTGCGGCAGCAGGAAGTCCACGGCCGGCGGGCGGTACGCCAGCAGATGCTCGTAACAGCGCACCGGATCGTTGCGCAGGTCGATGGTGCACAACAGGCCCGCGAACAGCGCGCGATGGGGCCCGTCGGCCAGGCGGCTCAGCGCCTCGGCCACCCGGGCGTGGCTGCCGCGGCCGTCCGCGCCGCGGCGGTGCCGGTCATGAGCTGCGCGGTCCCCGTCCAGGCTGACCGAGACGCGGATGCCGTGCTCGGCGCACAGGTCGAGCCAGCGCTCGGTCAGCCGTACGCCGTTGGTCTGCAGGGCGAGGTGCAGCCGTACGCCGGGACCGGCCGCCGCACGCAGGACCGAGACGGTGCGTCCGACAGCGGCCTCACCGGCCAGCAGTGGCTCACCCCCGTGCAGCACCACCGCGGCCTCGCGCACACCGTGCGCCGCGAGGTGCTCCGCGATGCGGCCGGCCGTGCGGTCCACCGTCTCCGGCGCCATGGTGCGCGGCTGCGCACGCCAGCTCTGGTCCTGGGAGCGGTACATGTAGCAGTACTGACAGGCGAGGTCGCAGCGGCTGTGCACCTTCAGGACGAAGGAGTGGAACGGCGCGGGCACCCAGCCGGCCGCCTCCCTGGCCACGACGTCGGCCGCGACCGGCCACGGCGGCTCCGCATGGCGCAGCCGATTCATACGCACCCCCCGGTTCGCATGCCGCCCGGCCCGTGCCCGCCCGGCCGGGCCACGCCATTGGGCCCAGTATTCGGTGGGGGTGACAGGCCGTCAACATCGAGAATCCGTCGTCCGGGCCGCCACCGCCCGAAAGTCGCCGTTTTCCCGCGGCACCCCGTGGGGACGTCAACACTGGACACCGAGTCCCGGGACACGCATGCGCCGGGCGTGGAGAGCCGCCACACGGCGGTCCGTCGGGCACCGCGGAGGATGGGCCATGGCAGAGCTCGAGGAAGCGGGTGCCGAGCGGGACGAGGCCGCCCTGGAGTCCGTCGTACTGGACCTCACCGACGTGCCCCTGGACGACCTCGCCGTGCTGCCGCCCTCCGTACTGGGCGAGACCCTGCGCAGGCTGCGGACCGGCGGCGACCCGGACGAGCCCTTCGTCACCGGCCACAACGAGAGCCAATGACCGGCCCCCGTGCCGACGCGGCCCTCGCGCGAAACCGTCTGATCAGGGGCAACCCGTCTTATACTGACCGTCCCTGACTGTCGTGCCCACCGTCCAGCACCTGCCGTCCGAAGCGGAGTGGCCATGCCCGACATCCACGCAGCCGACCGCTCGGGACGGTTCGCCCTCTTCTGCTCCACCGCGGAGAACCTCGGCGTCAGCACGACGGTGCGCAACGTCGCGGACCTGCTGGCCGCCGGCAACCGCAGCGTCCTCGTCGTGGACGGCCGGGCCACCGCCACGCCGGGTGACGCCCCGGTGCCCGAGCCCGAACCCGGGCGCATCCACGCCGTCGCCCGCCCCGACACCTTGTCCCTCCTCGCCCTCACCTCCGACCCCCGGGTGCTCGGCCACGACCACGTGCTCGTGGAGGCGCCGCTGCCCGACGCGCTCGACGCGCCGGCCGAGGGCAGACTCGGCTCGCTCGCCGACTCCCTCGTGCTCTGCTTTGCCATGACCGCCTGGTCCATCGACGGCGCCGCCGCACTGGCCGAGCAGATGAGCGGCGGCCGGTCCGGCCGGCCCGTGCGGCTGCTGGCCCTTGGCCTGAAGAGCAACGTCGAGTCGCACGACCGGCTGCGCGGCGCACGCGAACGGGTGCGCCGCAAGTTCGGGCCCCTCTCGCGGGCCTCCCGCACCTCCGAGGTCGCCTTCCTGGAGATCCCGTACCACCCCCTCTACCTCGACACCCGGCAACTGGCGGTCGAGAGCGAGCCGGAGGGCTCGGTGACCGGGCTGCGTCCCTACTACGAGCGGCTGGCCGACTGGCTCCGCAACCGGCGCCCGCTGCCGCTGAGCCGGGTCACCCTCGTCCACTCCCAGCGCCACGCGCCCTGGGCGGCCTGGCTGGAGGACCAGTTCCGGCGCGGTGGCATCCGTACCGAACTGCGTGCCCTGGACGCCTACTCCGGCGACCGGCCGGCCCCGGGCACCGCGCTGCTCTTCCTCTCCCCGGCCGACATGGACCACGCCGGCCTCGCCCAGCTCGCCGCGCTGTCCCACCCCGACGTCCGGATCGTCCTGGCCGACGAGCCCTTCCCCGACCCGGGTGCCGCCCACCACGAGCGCATCGACCTGCGCGGCACCGACGAGGACGAGGCGGTGCGGCGGCTGTACGCCGGGCTCGGCCTCGGCGCACCACCCCCGGCGGACGGCACGCCCGGCGCCCGCTTCCCCCGACTGCCCGCGGTCACCAACGTCGCCCCCCGCTACAGCGGCTTCGTCGGCAGGGACGACGTCCTCGGCGCTCTTCTGGAGAACCTGCACGCGGCGGGCCGGGACCACACCCCGCTGGTCGTGCACGCCGCGAGCGGCTGGGGCAAGAGCGAGATCGTCCGCGAGCTGTGCCACCGCTTCGGCTCCGCCTACGACGTGGTGTGGTGGGTGCGTTCCTGGGAGATCCCGCGCGCCCACCGCGGCCTGAACCGGCTCGCCGGCCGGCTCGACCTGATCACCACCGGCGACGGGGCCTCCCCGGCCCTGTTCGAACACCTCTCCCGCACCGACACGCAGAGCTGGCTGCTCATCTACGACGGGGCCGAGTCCCCCGACGGGCTGCAGGACATGCTGCCCACCCCGCACACCCGCGGGCACGTGCTGATCACCAGCCGCAGCGCCCCCGCCACGGCAGGCATGGCGGCCTTCCCCCTGCCTCCCATGTCACCGGCCGAGTGCCGGGCCGTCCTCGGTGAACGGCTCGCGGAGATCGACGAGGAGCAGGCCCAGCGGGTCGGCCAGGTCCTGGGCTTCGTCCCGCTCGCCCTGCGCATCGCCGCCCTCTGCCTCGCCGAACGCGCGGCGGCCCACCGGCGCGACGACAACATGGGCGATCAGGCCGCGGCCCGGGCGGCCGTCGCCCACCTCCTCGCCGAATACCGCACGGCCCAGCAGGCCCTGCTCGAACAGGACGGCGCCGCCCCGCCGGTGCCGGTCATGGTGCGGGTGGCACGGCAGACCGTGCTGCACACCCCGGGCGCCGCCGCCTGGCGTGCGGAGAGCCGTACGAGCGACGCCCTCGGCTGGCTGCTGAACGCCGCCTCCCTGCTCACCGGCCGCGGCATGGGCCTGGAACTGCTCCGCTCACGGCGCATCCTCTCCGAACTCGCCCGTGACGACGGCCCCGGCGCCGCGGCGGTGCGCCGGATCCCGGCCGACGCGCGGATGCCCGACGAGCACATGGTGAGCGTCGCCCTGTGGGCCCTGTCCCGGGTCGGACTCCTCGAGGTGGACTTCGACCGGCCCGACCAGCCCCTCGGACAGCACCACGCCGTACGGGACGCCGTCCGCACCGCCATGGACCCGGCCGAGCGCGCCCACATCGAGCAGGTGCTGCGCGGCACCCTCGCCGAGTTCACCCCGGACGAGGACCGCGGACTGAGCGCCGACTGGGCCCGCGAGGTGTACTCCCTGCGCCTGTGGGAGGACCACCGCCCCCGTGTCCGGCGCTCCCTGCTGCGCCATCTCAACGCCCTCAGCCAGCGCGGCGAGACCGCCGACCTCGCCCGCCTGCTCGACATCTCCGAGCGCGCCCAGGCGTCCTGGGCCCCGGCGGACGACGACGATCCGTCACCGGAGTACCTGCGCCTGCTCAACTTCACCGCACGCGCCCACCGCCTCACCGGCGCCTACGAACCGGCCCGCCGGCTGTCCGAACGGGCCCTGCGCGGCCACCGCCGGCTGCTCGGCCCCCTGCACCCGAGAACGCTGCTGTCCGCCGACTCCTACGGCGCCAACCTGCGCTCCCTCGGCAGGTTCTCCGACGCGCTGTTCCAGGCCCGCCCCGTCCTGGAGGGCCTGACGCTGCTGCTCGGACCGCAGCACGCCGCGACCGTGCAGGTCGAGCACAACCTCGCCTTCACCGAGGCCCTGAGCGGACGGGCCCCCGACGCGCTGGCCCGGCTCCTCGCCCGGTTCCGCAACCGGCAGGCCGTCGGCGGCGAGGACGATCCGGCCGTCTGGCACGCCGCCGACCTGCTCGCCTGGGTCTACCGGACCCTGGGCCGCGACGCGGAGTCCCAGGACCTGCTGCGGCAGTGGCTGCACCGCCACGGCGACGTCACCACCGGCACCCGCCTGATCATCGAACTGGGCCTGGCCGTCAGCGAACGCCGCATCACCTACAACTCCGCCCGTTCCCACGAGCGGGTCTACGGCTACGAGAAGGCCCTCGAACGCGACCGGCGGGTGCTGGCCGAGACGACCAGCCGGTTCGGTGCCGGACACCTGACCACCGTGCGCTGCCGCTTCAGCCTCGCCGCCGACCTGCACGCCCTCGGCAAGCACGACGAGGCCGCACACGAGGCCCGGCTGTGCAGCCGGGCCCTGGAGAGCACCCTCGGCGCCGGGCACCCCTACGCCGCACTGGCCGGAGTCCGGCACGCGGTGTACCTGCGGGCCACCGGCGCCGTCGACGACGCGGAGGCCACCGGCCGGGCCGCGCTGCACCTCCTGACCGACCGGCTCGGCGACAGCCACCCCTGGGTGTCCGCCGCGGAGAACTCCCTCGCGGCCACCCTCGCCGTGGCCGGGCGGACCGAGGAGGCGACCGGGCTCGCCGAGAGCGCCCTGCGCCGTTTGCGGGACCTGGACATGGGGCATCGCCCCGACGGGCGGCGCGTGGGGGCGCACCACGCCTGGCTCACCTCCCGGGCCTCCGGATCCACCGCACCGGCCCGGGACTTCGACATCGATCTGGAACTGCCCGGCATCTAGGACCGGCGCCGTCGCCCCGGCGGTTCCCCGACGGAAGGTGAGCGTACGTGGCAGCAGCTCCGCACCCGGAGACCGAGCTCTTCACGGAGTCCCACTGGTCCCCGGAGGGCCACGGCCGAATAACAGAGCTGTGCCAAGGGGCCTTCGCCGGTGTTCCCGCACTGAGGTCGGTGTCCCACTACAGCAACGGGATCATCGACTTCGTGGTCCGCAGGGGCGGCAGCCCGCCGCTGAGCAGCCTGATCACCGTGGGCGGCGAGGACATCGCGAACGAGGCGCTGCCCGGCAGCCGGCTGCTGCTGTGCACCCAGGACCTGGGCGCGCTGATGCGGCCGCTGGGCACCGGTGAGCTGATGCGTGTCGTGGTGGCCAACGCGCACGGCGGCCTGTGGGGCGGGCGCGTCAAGGCGGGGGAGTACCTGTCCGCGCACACCGACACACCCGGCGGGATGCCCGCCGTGGACGGGGCCATGAACTCCCTCGTCTCCGCCATCCGCACCCAGGTGCACCACCTGCCCGACGAACTGCCCGGCGGCGTCACGGACTCCATGGAGCCCCTGCCGGAGGACAAGGGGCGGCTGCGGATCGACTTCGGGACGGCGGCGGCCGGGCACGACGGCCCCTCCGAGATGCGGCTGCGGGCCCTGTGGGGCGGCCACGTCAACACCCTCGACCTGCAGTACGCCGCCTACTACCGGGACTGGAAACTCGTCTGCGCGGGCGACGTCTTCGAAAGTCCCGACCTCGGCCCGCGCTTCCTGGAGACCAGCGTGCGCTCACGCCGCACCTCCTACCGCGACCTCGCCCAGAGTCTGCGTGGCCATCTCGCCCGCCTCACCGACGCGTTGCGCCTGGTCGTGCCGCCGCCCGCCGATCGCCTCGTCCTGGACGTCCAGGAGGGCGCCGTGTACGTGGTCTGGCTGTCGCCGCGCGACTACGTCCTCGGCGTGACCCTGGACCAGCGGCAGGTCACCCATGCCGAAGCCCGGCTGCGCCTGCTGGCGGACGTCCTGCGCGAGGTCACGGCGCCCGGACGGCGCTGACCAGGTCGCCCCACACCTCGTCGGCGAGTGCCTCCACCGCCCGCGCCACGGTCGGGCGGTGCACCGGGCCCGCCCCGCCGAGGGCCTGCACGGGCAGCACCTCGACCGCCGTCTCGTACTGCCGGCAGACCCCGCGCAGCCGCGCCCACTGCTCCTCGCTCGGCACACCGGCCGAGACGGCACGGAACCAGGCGTCGGCTCCCGTACGGAACGTCTCCGTCAACTGCCGCACCAGCGTGGCGCAGCCCAGCGCCGCCAGCTCCGCCGGCCCCGCCCGCAGGGCCGGACCGCCGACGGCGTCACCGTCCGCCGGGTGTCCGGCCAGCCGTTCCACGGACGCGTCCAGCAGCGCGAACACCTCCTCGAAGCGTCCCTCGACCGGCTCCGGCAGCGCCGTACGCGCCGGGCCGGGCGCCGCCGCGACCAGATCACGCCGGGCCAGATCGCTCACCGTACGCCGCAGCTGCCCCAGTTGGGCACCGTGCTCACCCAGGGCACTGCGCAACTCGGTGGTCAGCTCGGCGAGATCGGCCTCCTGACGCAGTTGGGTGAGGCGGGCACGCAGCCGGTCCAGGGCCTGGTTCACGTCCTGCGCGAAGTCGCCCGGGCGGTACACCAGGGGCTGTGAGCCCAGGGAGCGCGCCAGCCGGTCCCGCATGGTGCGCGACACATGGCCGTTGACCACCAGCAGCACCTCGGCCTGCGCCGGATCGAGGGCGTAGCGCAGGGCCCGGACCCGCGCGGTGATGCGCTCCTCGTCGTCCGCGACGAGCACCGACGGGGTGACCACGATCGCGATGTAGGCGTTGCGGGCCGGCTCCAGCCAGTACGCCACCAGCAACGGGCCGTCGGAGCCGCGTGCCGGGACCGGGTCGGGTGAGGCGATGCGCCACTGGCCCAGCGCCAGCGCGTCGTGGATCGTGGACAGCACCTGGTCGTCGGAGACGTTGTCGTGCAGCTCGCGCACGGCCCGCAGCACGGTCGCGGCACTCACCTCCCGGACCGCGCCGCCGCCGTCCTCGCTCAACTGCCAGGCGTGTCGGCAGGTCTTGAGGATCTCCCGGGGCACCCCGCCGGTGAGCTCCTGGAGGACGCCGACCGACTCGGAACCGAACGGCGCGGGCCACCGCTCGATCGCGTCCGACCCCTCGGACGCCTCCGGCCGGGTGCCCGAACCGACGTACTCGGCGACCAGCCGCCCGGTGAGCTCGGCGCCGAACCGGGTCGGCCACAGCTGTACCACCCGCTCGTGCAGGCTCGGCCGGAACGCGTTCAGACCACGCGGCGACGTGCAGAACACCAGCAGACCGCCCCGGCTGACATACACGTTCACCAGCCGCTCGAAGGCGTCCACGAACGTACGACGGGGCTCCTCGGGCCAGTCCAGCACCTTCTCCAGCGAGTCGATCAGCAGGACGTACGGTTTACCCACCCGGCCGTGCAGGAAGCCCTGGACGGCCAGCGCGTCGAAGACCGGGTCGATGCCCGAGACGGCGTCCTTGATGCCGCGTTCCTTCAACTGCTGCGCGGGCTCGTCGCCGCTCAGCCACGCCCACACCATCGAGGTGAACCGCGGATCCTGGAGCAGGGCGAGCGCGGTGGCGAAGCGCCGGTGCTCCGTCACCTCGCCGAGGGTGACACGCAGGTCGGCGTGCATCACCTCGGGGTCGTAGCGCAGGGCGGACACCACCTTGTCCGGGTCGAGGACCCGGTCGCGCAGCCCGGTGGCGATGTCGTCGAGCGCGATGTCGCCCAGCGGGATGTCGTCCGGCCGCCCCGGGCGCGTGTCGGAGCTCTGCTCGCCGACCCGCACCGCCGTCACGTAGGCGTAGTAGTCCCGGACGAGTTCCTCGAACGCGGCACGCCCCTCCGGGCTGTCGGCGGGGCCCCGCAGCCGGTCGCGGTACATCCGGCCGAAGTCCTGCGCCGGCTCGTCGACGATCCACAGGGCGGGGCCGTCCGGGCGGGCCAGCGCGTTGCAGACCTCCCGGGCCGCATGGGACTTGCCCAGGCCGAACTCGCCCACCACGGCGATCGCCCGGCCGCGCCGGCCGCCCCGGGGCCGGTCCCGGAGGTAGTCGCGCACCAGGCCCTGGAGGTCCTCCAGGATCTGGGTCGGGACATGGGCGTTGCCCGAGTCCGCGGCCTCGACCGGGGCCTCGCCGAGGTCCGCCGACGGGCCGAGTCGCACGACCGGCACCAGGGGGAAGGGGTTGCTGTACCAGGTGTCTGCATTGCCTGCTGCGGCCACGATGGCACTCCTTGCGGATCCTGTGAGGGCGCGGTCGGGGGTGGGCGTCAGCCGCCGGAGCGGGGCGGGATCGGGTCACGGAGCAGGGAGGCGCGGCCTGCCCGCCGCCGCTCCCAGTGAGGTCTGAGCGCGTCGGCGTCGATCGGCCAGGGGTGCGGCGCGCTGCGCAGCGCGTCCGCCGCCGAGTGGAACACCGTCCGCAGCTCGCGTACGTCGGACGGTCTCCATTCGGAGTGTGCCGCCACCAGGGAACTCCTGTCCGGTTCGACCAGTCCGGCCGGGCCGCCGTTCGCCGCCCGGGCGCTGCGACTGAACCGCCAGATGTCCTCGGCGTCCAGCTCGCGCAGCGCCAGATGGGTGACCGCCGCCGACCCGTTGAGGGTGGCGGCCACTTCCCTCGCCGTCTCAGCCGCACCGTGACTCACTTCGACGAACAGTACGATCCTGGGGTGCGCGGCGCTCAGGCAGGAGCGCAGAAAGTCGGTTCGCAGGCCGGCGTCGTTCCACCGTATGTGCGGGATCACGGCGAAGAGCAGGGCGTTGTGCTGGTCCAGCAGATCCCTCATGTCGCCGTAGGCCTGGTACGGATCCTCCTCCGCGACGATCGACCGGACGCGCTCCTCGGGGAACGCGTGCCGCAACAGCCTCTTCGCGATCTCCTTGCGTATGCGGGTGTTGATCAGTTCGACCGGTGCGAACGACCCGTCAGGTCCGACGCTGATGCGGTGGCCGTCGTTCATCAGGCCCGCGGTCGGCACGAACACGGCGAGCGGGTCGCCCGCCTCGGCCGCCCCCTTCGCCACCCGTTGCCGAGCCTCGTGGATACACCGGTGGATGAGGCTCGTCTTGCCCATGCCGGGCAGTCCGCTGACGATCACCACACGGCCGTCCCCGGAGCCCCCGTCGAGGAGTTCGTCGAGCGTGGGCCAGCGCGCGAGGAAGCGCTTCAGCTGCTCGCCCGAGTGATCCACGTCCACCCATTGGTCCATGTGGTCCGGCTGCTTCCACGGCACCAGGGGGTGGTCGGCGCTGAACGTCGCGCGCGCGTCGGCTTCCGGATCACCGTTCGCCGGACCGTTCGATCCGTACGGTTTGCGCACTCCGTAGGGGTTGGCCCAGTCGGAGCTGGTCATGCGTGAGGTCCTCCGGCGCTGGTGGGACGGTCGCTGCCGCGTGTTCCGGGCAGCCACCACAGGGGCGCCGGGCGTCGCAGATCCGCCACCTCGCGGGTCCGCAGGTCCAGGGTCGTGCGCACGGCGTCCGCCTCGCTCTTTCTCTGCCGCGGCAGCAGGAGTTGACCTTCCCGGCTGCTCGGCAGTCTGTCCGTCAGGGGCAGGGAATCGGCCAGCCGCCGGGCCGCCTCGCGGCGCGGACCGGGCCCGGGCACCTGGGCGAGGAGAGCGGTGAGCGTCTCCCGGGCCCGTAACGCCTCGGCGGGGTCCGTCTCGGGATCCTGCTCGTACGCCGCGAGATACAGCCATGCGATCCTCCGGAATTCCTGCACGGCCGCCGTCAGTTGCCGGTCGCGCGTGCGCCGCTCCGCCGAGATCCGTTCCGTCGCCTGTCCGACCAGGGTGAGGGCCGCGCCGGCCGCCAGCAGGTACACCCCGTCGAGGAAACCGCCCAGGCCGCCGGAGCCGCCCTTGTCCGCGGACGCCCCCGGCGGGTCGCCCGCCGCGGCCATGACCGCGTCGCAGACCCGCTCGAAGTCACTCTGATGCTTGCCGGCCCAGTCGTCGAGCGACATCACACCGCCTTCGGAACCGGGCACCCGGACGGCGTCCGGACCGCCCGGGCCCGGCGGGCGCCGCACCACGCCCAGTCGTAACGCGGCCTGCCTGAGCTCGTCACGGTGGTCGTCGGCCAGGCAGTACACGAGACGGACGTCACTGCTGCCGCTGCCGGCCGCGGCCTGACCGGCGCCGGCGGGGAGGAGCAGCAGGGCGCCGAGCAGGACGGGCCGCCAGCGAGGGACGGGGGAGGGGCGCAGGACGCCGTACCTACGCCCGCCGCGGTGGACACGCCCGCAGCGGCGAGGGCGCCCCCCGCCGCTTCCTCCCCGCTCAACCATCCGGCCTCCCCGTTCTCCTGGCCGCGACCCGTCCGGGACGCCGCACACCCCTGCGGCTATGCGGAGGACCGCAGTCCGTCGGTCGTGGCCGGTGCCCCGTCCGGCGTGCCGTCGGCGGGGTCCGGACGCCGGGGGAGACGCTTCCGCCCGGCCGTGGGTTGCCGCTTCTTGCCGGCCCGGTGACGCGACCAGCAGCCGAACCCGATCCGGGCGCCGTAGTGCAGCAGATTGACCGTCACCACGGCCGGTGCGACGACGCCGACCGTCTTCGGGAAGTCGCGTTCGAGGGTGAGGGCGAGCAGCACGGCCGTGAGTCCGTTCTGCTGACCGATTCCCAGCAGGATGCGGTCCCTCGCGGACAGGCCGCGGACGAAGAGCGGCATCAGCAGCACGGCCACCACCGCCTGGGCGAGGAAGGCCGAACCCCCCAGCAGCAGCCCGGGCTTGAACGCCACACCCTGGGCGACGAACAGGCCCAGCAGGGCGGTGGCGAGCAGGAAGGCGCTGGTGACCGCCCGTGCGAGAGGGCGGGCGAACGCCGGTGTGCGCAGGAACAGTCCGGCCACCGCGACGGCCAGCATGAGCATGTTCGCGGCGGCGAGCCCCAGCATGACCACGACCAGGAGGGCGGCGAGCGGCGTCACCGGGCGCCTTGGGCGCATGGGATCCTCGTCCGTCCGGCGGTCCGGCCACAGCCTCGCGCACGCCCACCACGCCAGCAGGGCTCCGGCCAGCAGCAGACCGTTCAGCACCAGCCCGAGGGCGTATCCCCGGGCCCCGCCCCCCACCACCGCGGGCGTGCCCGAGTGGCCCGAGGCCGTGTAGGCGTACCCGGCGACGTACAGCGTCAGCAGGACCGTCATCGGATCGTCGAAGGCCGCCCATGCCGTGAGCAGGGAGCGGGCGCGTTGCGACATGTGCCCGTTCTCGTTGAGGGCGGCCACCGACAACGGGTCGATCTGCGCCACGACGATGCCGAGGACCAGGTACTGCGGGCGGTCGAAGGCCCAGACCATCACGCCCGAGATCATCGCCGCCTTGAGGACGACCCCCAGCGTGACGGCCGCCACCACGCCCCGCAGGTCGCGCCGGAGATCGGCGAGATCGATGCCGTACGTGCTGCCGTACAACCCCACGGCGAGCAGCAGCCCCGTGGCGACGACGTACCCGGTGGTGCCGACCAGGCGCGTCGGGTCCGCCGCCAGGCCGATCGACGTCCCCAGGAACAGCGCGCCCAGCGCTCCGAGCAGTACGGCCGGAACCGCCGGCAGCCTCCGCCGCCGGCCTCGGTCGGGTCGTGACCTCTCCACCTGCTCCCCCCATCCCCCGGTGGTACGCCGCGAGCGTAGTCGGGCCGTAGGCACCTCGTGCGCTTATCGATACGGACGTGCAACCGCGAGAGCAATCAAGCTTAGATGTGAGCACCCGGACGGCGTAACACCATTGCCAGCCGTTCCCTTCCACGATGCCCGGTGGCGACGGCCGCTGAACGCTCTTCACCCCTGGGGTGGATCCACGGTGCCCCGGCCGGTGCGCCCCGCGTCCGCCCCGCCGCCCTCGGCGGGGCCCCGGAGGGCACCGCGTCCGTCGGGTGTGCGCCCCCGGCTCCGGCCGGACATCGGCGTGCGGGTGCGGACGGCGGCGCACGCGCCCGGCAAGCCGCACCCGGCGTGCGCGAGCCGGTGCCCCGGGGCGTGCGCTGGGCCGGTGCCCCCGGCACCCGGCGAGCCGCCCCCCCCCCGGGCACATGGCGTGGTCGAGGACGTCACCCACCCCCATGGGCGACGTCCTCGACCGCTCCCCCGGTGCCGGACTGTGGCTCAGGTGCCCGCGTCGCGGATCCGTGCCGTCACCAGCACATCACCGCCGTCCCGCCGCAACCCCAGGCGGAGTACAGACGTACGCGGACGACGTAGCGGCGGCCCTTGGCGAGCCGGGCGCGGATCGTGGCGTTGTGCGGCGTCCCCCCGTCGTCCCGGCCGGCGAGATAGCGGGGCTCCCCGTCCCGCTCCTCGAAGACCACGACGACGGCGTCGCAGTCGCCGAAGGTTCCCAGCGTGTAGGTGCGGCTCTCCGGCGGGTCGATCACGAAGTCCGCCTGCTCGCCCGGGCCGAGCCCGAGCGGCGCCGAGCGGAACGGCACCAGCGCGGGCGACCCCTGCGGACCCGCCGGCGGATACCAGCGGAGCACGGCCTCCTTGTCGGCGGCGGACAGGGTGCCGGGCGGGTTCAAGCCACCGCGGTACTGCTCCGGTTCCAGGATCAGCCCCGAGGGGAAGGGGAACTCCATGATCGACTGAGGGTCCCAGACCGGGGCGTCCACCTCGTCGGGTCCGAGCTTGCGCAGGATGTTGTAGTGGGTCCGCTCCCGGCTCCAGTGGTGGGGCGGGCCCGCCAGTTCGGCGTACACCGCCTCGTCGTCCCAGTGGATGCCGGCGAACGGGCTCTGGTGCTCGTGCAGCAGGCCGAGCGCGTGCCCGACCTGGTGCAGGGCCGTCGCGCGCTCCCCGGGCGCGGTCAGGTCCCAGCCGAAGTTCATGGTGCGCTCGTGCCGCCCGGCCCGCAGCGCCTCCCGGCCCACCGCCGACCAGGAGCCGTCGCCGGCCTGGAAGCCGATGCGCAGTTCGGCCTCCGAACGGTCGGCGACCTCGGCGAAGGAGATCCCGATGCCGAGGTCCTGCCACTCCCGGAAGCAGGCGCGCACCATGTCCCGCTGCTCCTCGCCACCGGCCCACGACACCCGTCGCGTCATCCCCCTCCCCGGCACGGGGATGACGGACGCGTCGGAGTCGGCGCCGAAGAACCAGTAGTGCAGGACGGTGCCGTTGACCCACATCCGCCGCCCGCTCGCGAGCGCGCTCAGCCGCTCGGCCGCCAGCCCCGGTGCGAAGGCGGGCGCCGGCGCCTGTGCCAGCGAGCAGTAGCGTGCGGTCATGGGTCACAGCCTGCCCTGCGGCCCGTCCCCGGCGCCTGAGTCGGGGGCTACTCAAGTCGCCCTGTATCAAAGGTGAGTAGTGGCGCTCATGTCTGTGTGATGACTTACGAGAGGGACGCGACGACGCTGGAGCTGCCCTGGCCGTTCACCGGCCGGGAGGACGAGCTGGAGCTGGTCCGCCGGTCCCTGACCGGCGCACGGCGCGGCATCGTGGTGACGGGCCCGGCGGGCAGCGGCAAGACCCGCCTGGTCACCGAGGCGATCCGCGGCACCGACTGCGCCCGGGCGGCCGGCACCCCCGAGAGCCGGACCACTCCCTTCGCGGCGTTCGCCCATCTGCTGCCCGAGCCGGTCACGCTGCACCGCGCGGTCCGGTCGCTGTCGGGCGTGCGCACCCTGCTCGTGGACGACGCGCACCTCCTCGACGACGCCTCCGCCTCCCTGGTCCACCAGCTCGCCGTGCACGGGCGGACCCGGCTGCTGGTCGTCACCACGGACGGCCCCTGCGTGCCCGGCGCGATCTCCCGGCTGTGGACCGGTGAACTCCTGCCGCGCCTCGCGCTGGAGCCGCTGCCCGAGGAGGAGACCGACCCCCTGCTCACGGCCGGTGCCGGTCCCCTCGACGCGCTCACCGCGAACCGGCTGCGCCGTCTGAGCCAGGGCGACCTGCGACTGCTGCGTGACCTGCTGGGGGCGGTGCGCGGGCTGCTGACCTCCGTCCCCGGCACCGGAGAACGGGCGTGGCGGGGCCCGGTCCCGCTGACCCCGGCCGTCCGCGAGCGCGCCGTCCCCGTCCTCGGCCGGACCTGCCCTCTGGAGCGCGAGACCCTCGACCGGCTCGCCTTCGCCGAACCCCTGCCGCCGGACCAGGACGACCTGGATCTCGCGGTCCTCGAAGCGCTGGAGTCCGACGGCCTGATCGAGGTCGACGACCGGGGTGCCGTCCGTCTCGCCCACCCCCTGTACGGGCCGGTGCTGCGGGCCGCGGCGGGCCGGCTGCGGGCACGCCGGCTGGCGAGGACGCAGGACGCGTACGCCGCCGCCCTCGACGCCGAGTCGGCCGCCCTGGCCCGCCGCATCGACCGGGCCGACGTCCGCGCGACGGCCACGCCGGTGGGGGAGTGGCTGGTGGCCGAGGGCGGGCCGCTGCCGGCCGGGTACGCCGCGGTGCGCGCCCGGTTCGCCCGGCTGCGCGGGGAGGTCCGGGAGGCCGCGGCCTGGGCGCGGGAAGGCCTGCGGGGTGATCCCGGGGACGCGTCCTGCCGGGCGGAACTCGACCTGGCCGTCGCGGCGGTGGACAGCCCCGGCGGCCCCGGCCTGGATCCGGAGGCCCTCACCGACCCCTACGACGCCGTGCGCCTCGGTGCCCCCGGGAGGGCCGTCGACCGGCTCGGTGGCGTCTTCGCCCGCCACGCCGACGCACTCAGCCGCGCCGACGGCCCGCAACTCGACGAGGTGGCCGGGGAACTGGAGCGGCGGGGCTTCCTGCTGTTCGCCGCCGAGGCCCACGCCCAGGCCGTGCGCGCGCACCGTGATCCGCGCGCCGCCCGGAACTCGCGCACCCGGGCCGTCGCGCTGGCCCGGCGCTGCCAGGGCGCCCGCACGCCCGCACTGTCCGGACTGGTCCTCGGCGAACTCACCGCCAGACAGCGGCAGATCGTCACCCTGGCGGCATCCGGCCTGACCAACCGGCAGATCGCCGAACGCCTCACACTGTCCGTCCGGACCGTCGGCAACCACCTCTACAGCGCCTACGCCCGGCTCGGGGCGAGCGACCGCGGCGCCCTGCCGTGGCTGGACCGCACACCGGAGGCCCAGCCGGCCTGAGCCGGGACCGGACAGCCGATGTTGCTCGGTCACCAGGACACGGCCGACTTGAACCGGCACAGCGGTGCCCGAGCCGCGTCAGGGCAGCCGGTTTGCTCCGGCGCCGTGACAGCCGGCTCGGACCGGCGCCAGGGCAGTCGGCTCGGACCGGCAGCAGGACAGGCGGCCTGACCCGCACAGGGGACGGGTCAGGCCGCCCCGAACGCGGCGAACGCCCAGCCCGTGGCCTGGTGCAGGGCATCGCCCGGCAGCGCGGCCCGGGCGTCGCGCAGCGCCTCCGCCAGGGACAGACCGGCGTCGAGGCCCTTGTGCAGCGCGAGCATCAGCGGTACCACCGCGGCGTCGTTCACGGGCGCGCTGCACGCCACCACCCCGGCCGTGCCCAGCGGCAGCAACGCCGTGACCAGACCCAGCAGTTCGTCGGCCCCGACGGAGGCGAGCCGGGCGGTGTCGCAGCAGGACAGGATGATCCGGTAGGGGCTGCGGTCCAGTCGCTCGAAGTCGTGCACGACGATCGGCCCGTCCGCCATCCGCAGGGACGAGAACAGCGGGCTGTCCGCACGGAACGTGCCGTGCGCCGCGATGTGGGCCAGCGCCGCCCCGTCCAGCTCCTCCAGCACCCGGGGCACCCGCGCCCGGTCCTCCTCCAGGACCGTCGCACAGCCGTACCGTCCGGCCAGTTCGGGCACCTCGGCGCCGCCCGACGCCAGGCCCGGCCCGCGCACCAGCACGTGGCAGCCGTCCGGCGGCGGCGCGGTCCCCCGGGCCCGCAGCCAGCTGCCCGCCGACGGCGACACGCTGAGCACCCGCTCCCGCAGCGACGGCAGCAGCGCCCACGGCACCCGGTGCAGCCGCCCCGGCGGCACGATCACCACCGGCCCGCGGCCCAGATGCGCCGCGGCCGGTCCGAGCAGCAGTTCCTCCAGCCGGCGCCCCGCCGCCTCCACCACCGGAAGCCGTGCCTCGGCCCCGGGGTGGGCCAGCCGCCGCAGGCCCGCCTGCACGTGCTCGGCCTCGGTCTCCGCCTCGGCGAGCAGCCCGGCCCCGAACCGGCGCACCCGCCCCCGCCCGCACAGCAGCACCTGCACCCGCCCGTCGACGACGGCGAGCTCCACCAGCAGGATCTCGTCGCCCAGGTGTTCCAGCAGCCGGCCGACGTCGAACCGGTTCCCGTCCCCGGGCGCCTCGCCCCGCATGTGCAGCGTCCGGGAACGGATCTCCCGCTCCAGGCGCCGCTGTTCGCGCTCCAGCGCCACGACCGGCCGGCCCTCCATCCGGGCCGCCTCCGCACGCGAGGCGATCTCCCGGAAGGCCGTCATGCCGCTGAGCAGCTCCGGGTCCGCGGGCGGCCGGGTCGGCGGTGCGGACAGCACGGTGGCCCGCCAGCGCTCGCTCCACACCAGCAGCTGCCGCGGTCCGCCGGAGACCAGACTGACCCGCTGCGCCAACGCCGCCAGTTCCGCGCCCTGCTCGGTGGCACGCGCCCGGAGCTCCGAGGCACCCAGGGTCATCCGGTGGTCGTCCAGCACGTCCAGGCCCCGCCGGCAGGCCTCCAGCACCCCCCGGGACGATCCGGCGGCCCGGGCCCGCAACGCCTGCGCCGCCCAGCCCGTCAACCGCGCCAGCGGCGGACCGCTGCGCCGGCTGCGCGCCGCTGCGGCCAAGTGCCGCTCCGCGTCCGCGGTCCAGCCCAGGTCCAGCGCGATCCGGCCCGCGAGCAGCGACGCCTCCGGCGCGGCCGGGGAGCCGAAGGACGCCAGCTTCCCGGCCACCGCGGCCGCGTCGGCGACCAGCCGCCCCGAGCCGCGCCCGGCCGCGTGCCGCGCCTCGGTCAGCACCAGCCGGGCGTGCGTCTCCCACCAGGTGCGCCGCTGCCCGGCGAACAGCCGTACCGCGAGGGCCGCACGGGCGATCGCCGTGTGCGGATCGCCCGCGAGCCGGGCCGCCCGCGCCGCGGCCAGCAGCAGCTCCGCCTTGCGGGTGGACTGCCCGCCGATCCCGTCCAGCCTCCCGGTCGCCGCGTCCGCCTCGGCCAGCGCCTCCGGTGCCAGACCGGCCGCCATCAGCACCTCGCAGCGCCGGATGTTCAGCATGAACGTCGGCGTGCCGAGCCGGGCGTACCGCTCCTCCGCCTCGTCCAGCAGCCGCAGCGCCGCCGGCACGTCCCCCGACCGGAAGGCGGCCAGGCCCCGGCTCTCCACCGCGTCGGCCTTGTCGTGCTCCTGGCCGGTGGTGTCCCACAGTGCCTCGGCCGCGCTGAAGTCCGCCTCCGCCCGCTCCACCGCCCCCAGCGCCAGATGCACGGTGGCCCGCAGGGTCAGCGCCCGCGCCGTCCAGATCACGTCGTCCGCCTGCCGCAGCACGGGCACCGCCCGGCGCACGTCCTCCAGCGCCTCGCGATGGTGACCGAGCACCCACCACACGTACGCCCGCCGGTACAGCACCCGCGCCCTGGTGTGCCCGCCGCCCCGTGCCACCCCCCGCTCGAACGCGGCCAGGCCGTCCCGGGTGCGGCCCGCGTGCACCAGTGCCACGCCCAGCGTGGCCAGCACGTCCGCCTCCCGGTCGGCCGAGTCGGCGCGCGCCGCGCACTCCCGGGCCCGCCGCAGATGGTGCAGCGCGAGCCGCAGGTCGCCGAAGTCCCGCTGCCAGATGCCGATCACCTGGTGGGCCACGGAGGCGTCCAGCGGGGAGGGGCCGGCGTCGAGCAGCGCCCGGGCCCCCGCGAGGGCCTCGCCCGGGTCGGCGAACACCATCGGCAGCAGTTCGGTCACCGAGTCGCTTCCCGCTGTCACTCCTCGGATGGTACTGGTCACGGAGCACGCCCCACAGGTGTGGAGCTGTATCAAGGGACGCCCCGGCGGCTCTTGTTGACGACCGCTCAGCGCCACCGGACGACGCCGTCGCACCAACGGGAGGACCCGCCATGGCACCTCAGCGATTCCACGAGCAGTTCGACCACATCCAGCGCTCGATGCCGGACGTCCCCCTGGCGATGGGCCCGGACGACTCGGCGGAGTTCATGTACGAGAAGGGCGTGGTCCTCGTCCGTGACGGAGAGGAGGCCCGGGTCGTCGAGGACACGGTGCGGGCCCACTTCACGGCGGCACCCGACCTCGACCAGGAGCAGGTCCGGCGCGCGGGCCCGCAGACCAACCGCAGCGGCATCACCCGCATCCGGGTCGGTGACCCGGGCGAGGGCGGACGGGACGCCGACCGTGCGGTCGCCCACGCCCTGCGCTCGGTACGGGAGCAGGAGTCCCGGGCCGGGCACCGGATGGTCGCCCGCAATCACGTGGTGCACATCGCCGTCAACGCGTGCCCCGGCGACGAACCCGTGCCCGCACCGCTCAGCGAGCCACCCAACCCGGCCGCCGCCGACACGCCCCACGACCCGGACACCGCCGTGGCCGTCCTCGTCGTCGACACCGGCCTCACGCACGACTACCGCTCCTGCGGCCTGCTGGCCCACACCGGCGGCGACGTCCAGGTGCGGGAGTGCGACGACCAGGGGGTCCTCCAGCAGTACGTCGGCCACGGCACGTTCATCGCCGGGCTCGTGGCGGCCGTGGCGCCCAACACCGACATCACCGTGCGCGGCACCCTCAACGACGCGGGCGCCATCCTGGAGTCGGAGTTCGGCGAGAGGCTCTTCGACGCCGTCGACGCGGGCGGCTGGCCCGACGTCCTCAGCCTCTCCGCCGGCACAGCCAACGGCCGCACCGACGGCCTGCTGGGCGTCGAGAACTTCATGCGGGAACTGCGCGAGCAGCGCACCCTGCTGGTCGCCGCCGCCGGCAACAACGCCGGCGCCACGCCCTTCTGGCCCGCCGCCTACGCCGATCTGCCCGGCTGGGAGGACTCCGTGCTGTCGGTCGGCGCCCTGCGCAGCGACGGCGAGTTCGGCGCCTGCTTCACCAACCACGGCCCCTGGGTGAAGGTCTACGCCCCCGGCGAGCGCCTCACCAGCGCCCTCACCGGCTTCGACTCCCCGGTCCCGTACGTCTACCAGCACTCCACCTACGACGCCTGCCGCTACGGCTTCTCCTACGGCTGCACGTGCAGCCACCCCCGCCACAGCGGCGTGCTGAGCGACGAGGGCGTCGCCGCCAAGCCGGACCAGGTGATGTTCGAGGGGTACGCGCAGTGGAGCGGCACCTCCTTCGCCACCCCGGTGACCGCCGGCCTGGTCGCCGCCCACATGACGGCGCACAAGGAGACCGACCCGCGCGCGGCCCGACAGCAGCTCCTGCACACCAACACGGAGTTCGCGGAAGTGCGCGGTGCGCACGTTCCGGCGCTGCGTCCGCCCACCTGGCGCCCGGTCCCCGTCGTGCGCCTCGGCCCCGGACTGTGATGGCCGAAGCCGCCCCCTCCACGGCGTACGATGACGTGCCGTACTCGAGGGGTGGGGCTGCCGTGGACCGTACTGATGCCGGCGCGCTCGTCCAGGCGGCCGCCGACGGCGACGCGGCGGCCTGGAAGGCGCTCGTGGAAGGGCTGAGCCCTCTGGTGTGGTCCGTCGTCCGGGCCCACAGGCTCTCCGACGCCGACGCCCACGAGGTGTACCAGACGGCGTGGTTCCGCTTCGCCCAGCACCTCGGGCGGATCCGCGAGCCCGGCAAGGCCGGCGCGTGGCTGGCGAGCACCGCGCGCCACGAGTGCCTGAAGGTCATCCGCAGCGCGCAGCGACTCACTCTGACGGACGACCCGCGGATGCTGGACCGGGTCAGCGAGGACGGCACGCCGGAACAGTCGCTGCTCGACTCCGAGGAGGCCGCCGCGCAGAGCGAACGCGTCCGGCGGCTGTGGCAGGAGTTCGAGGAACTGGGCGAGCGATGCAGGCAGTTGCTGCGCGTGCTGATGGCCACGCCGCCGCCCAGCTACCACGACGTGTCCGCCGCGCTGGGGATCGCGGTGGGCAGCATCGGGCCGCTGCGCCAGCGCTGCCTCAGGCGCCTGCGGGCCCGGCTCGAGGCACGGGGGGCGATGTGAGCGGCATGAACGGCATGAACGACGACGACCTTTTCGGCGAAGAGGACTTCGACGACCGGGAGTTCGACGACGATCTGCTGGAGGAGGAGCTGCGGCGGGCCGCCGCCGTCCTCGACCCGGTTCCGGCGGTGCTCCAGCAGATCGCGGTCGACGCCTACGCGCTGCACGACCTGGACACGCGCGTGGCCGAGCTGGCCTTCGACTCGCTGGTCGACGCCCTCCCGGTCAGGGGTGTCGCCGACGTGCCCCGGATGCTGACGTTCCGGGCGGGTGAGGTGACCGTGGACGTCGAGGTGACCGAGCGGGGGCTGATGGGGCAGGTGCTGCCGCCGCAACCGGCCCGGATCGAGGTCCTCTGCGGGCCGCGGCCCGGCTCCCCGCTCACGGCCGACGACCTGGGCCGCTTCACCACCGACGTTCCGCTGTCCGGCCCGTTCGCCCTGCGGCTGCGGACCGGCGGGGACGTGGTGGAGACGGAGTGGCTGCGGGCCTGATCGCGGTGCGGTGACCACGGATCACCGCAGGGCGGTTCAGCGGGACACGGCGTCCACCAGTCGCGCCAGTGCCCCGCCGAGCCGCTCCAGCCCGGGCCCGGCGGGGCCGCCCGGCTCGGTCATGTAGGTGTCGCGGCGGATCTCGACCATGAGGGCGCTCACCTCGGGCCGCCTCCCGTAGAACTCCAGGGGGACGTAGGTTCCGCTGAACGGGGTGTCGAGTTCCGTCTCCCCGAACGCCTCCCGGGCGGCGTCCAGCAGCGCGGGAGGGGTGTGGAAGGAGTCGGTGCCGAGACAGACCGCCGGGCGGGGCCCCTCCCCGTGCAGCTCGTAGGGCAGCCTCCGGCTGGGGTACGAGTGCACGTCGATGATCACGGCCCGTCCGGTGGCTTCCAGCCGGTCCGCCACGGCCCGTGTCACCGCCCGCGCGTACGGCTCGAAGTACCGCTCGACGAGCGGCCCGGCATCGACGCTGCCGGGCCGCAGCACCCCGCCGTGCGTGGTCCGCGTGTAGACCGCCCCCATTCCGACGGCCAGCATCTCCTCCCGCTCGTCCGGGAACCGCTCCGGATCGACGACCAGCCGCGACAGCCGGTTGACGAAGCGCCACGGTGTGACGGCGGCCAGCCCGGCCGCCGTCTCGGCGATCTCCGCCGTGTGCGCGTCGGTGATGTGGTCGAGCTCCCGCCCCAGCTCCTCGTCGCCGAGCACGATCCGCTCCCGCACGGCGTCCGGTATCTGCCGTGCGGAGTGCGGCACGTGGAGGATCACAGGCGACCGTCGGTCTCCGGTCAGCAGCTCGAAGGCGTGCGGGGCGTCGGTCACGGGGCGGCTCCAGGACGTTGTTCCGGTGGTGTCCGAAAGGATCGAGGCGGGGCCCACCGGGCCGGGGGAGGGTCGGACACGGCTCCGCCCCGGCCGGGCGCTGTGCCGGCCGGGGCGGAGTCGGCGGGCCGCAAGGGCCCATGGCGTCAGCTCAGGGACGCCAGGGCCTCGTTCCACGTGGTGGACGGGCGCATGGCCGCCGCGGCCTTCGCCGGGTCGGGCTGGTAGTAGCCGCCGATCTCGACGGGCTTGCCCTGGGCGCCGACCAGCTCGTCGACGATCTTCTGCTCGTTCGCGGCGAGCGTCTCGGCGAGCGGCGCGAAGGCCTTCGCCAGGTCCGCGTCGTCGGTCTGCCCGGCCAGCTCCTGCGCCCAGTACAGGGACAGGTAGAAGTGGCTGCCGCGGTTGTCGATGCCGCCGACGCGACGGGTCGGGGACTTGTCCTCGTTGAGGAAGGTCGCCGTTGCGCGGTCGAGGGTGTCGGCCAGCACCTGGGCGCGGGCGTTGCCCGTCACCTTGGCGTACTGCTCCAGGGACGGCACCAGGGCGAAGAACTCACCCAGGGAGTCCCAGCGCAGGTAGTTCTCCTTGACCAGCTGCTGCACGTGCTTCGGCGCCGAGCCGCCCGCACCCGTCTCGAACAGGCCGCCGCCCGCCATCAGCGGGACGACCGACAGCATCTTGGCGCTGGTGCCCAGCTCCAGGATCGGGAACAGGTCGGTCAGGTAGTCGCGCAGGACGTTGCCGGTGACCGAGATCGTGTTCTCGCCGCGGCGGATGCGCTCCACGGACAGCTTCGTCGCCTCGACCGGGTTGAGGATCCGGATGTCCAGGCCCTCGGTGTCGTGCTCGGCGAGGTAGGTGTTGACCTTGGCGATCAGGTTGGCGTCGTGCGCGCGGGTCTCGTCCAGCCAGAACACCGCCGGGTCGCCGGTGGCGCGGGCGCGGGTGACGGCCAGCTTCACCCAGTCCTTGATCGGCGCGTCCTTGGTCTGGCAGGCGCGGAAGATGTCGCCGGCCGAGACGGTCTGCTCGATCAGGGCGGTGCCGTTGCCGTCGACCAGACGGACGGTGCCCGTGGTGGGGATCTCGAACGTCTTGTCGTGGCTGCCGTACTCCTCGGCCTTCTGCGCCATCAGACCGACGTTCGGCACCGTGCCCATGACGGACGGGTCGAAGGCGCCGTTGGCCCGGCAGTCCTCGATCACGGCCTGGTAGACGCCCGCGTAGGAGGAGTCCGGGATGACCGCGAGGGCGTCGTGCTCCTGCCCGTCCGGGCCCCACATGTGGCCGGAGGTGCGGATCATGGCCGGCATGGAGGCGTCGATGATGACGTCGGAGGGCACGTGCAGGTTGGTGATGCCCTTGTCGGAGTCCACCATCGCCAGCTCCGGTCCCTCGGCGAGCTCGGCGTCGAAGGAGGCCTTGATCTCGGCGCCCTCCGGCAGGGCGTCCAGGCCCTTCCAGATGCCGCCCAGACCGTCGTTCGGGGTCAGACCGGCGGCGGCGATCTTGTCGCCGTACCGCGCGAACGTCTTCGGGAAGAAGGCGCGCACCACGTGACCGAAGACGATCGGGTCGGAGACCTTCATCATCGTCGCCTTCAGGTGCACCGAGAACAGCACGCCCTCGGCCTTGGCGCGGGCGACCTGCGCGGTCAGGAACTCGCGCAGCGCGGCGACGCGCATCACGGAGGCGTCGACGACCTCACCGGCGAGCACCGGTACGGACTCGCGCAGCACGGTGGTGGTGCCGTCGTCACCGACGAGCTCGATGCGCAGCGCGCCGTCCTCGGCGATCACGACCGACTTCTCGGTGGAGCGGAAGTCGTTCTGGCCCATGGTCGCCACGTTGGTCTTGGACTCGGGGGTCCAGGCGCCCATGCGGTGCGGGTGGGACTTGGCGTAGTTCTTGACCGAGGCGGGGGCGCGCCGGTCGGAGTTGCCCTCACGCAGGACCGGGTTCACGGCGGAGCCCTTGACCTTGTCGTAGCGGGCGCGGATCTCGCGCTCCTCGTCGGTCTTCGGGTCGTCCGGGTAGTCCGGCAGCGCGTAGCCCTGGCCCTGCAGCTCGGCCACGGCGGCCTTGAGCTGCGGGATGGACGCCGAGATGTTCGGCAGCTTGACGATGTTGGCGGCGGGCGTCTTGGCCAGCTCGCCGAGCTCCGCGAGGGCGTCCGGGATGCGCTGGTCCTCGGTCAGGTACTCCGGGAACACGGCGATGATGCGTCCGGCCAGCGAGATGTCGCGGGTCTCCACGGGGACACCCGCCTGCGATGCGTACGCCCGGACCACCGGCAGGAAGGAATACGTCGCCAGGGCGGGGGCCTCGTCAGTGTGCGTATAGATGATGGTCGAGTCAGTCACCGGGTGCTCCGCTCCACGTCTGCAACATTGCTCGACATCAAGATATCTCGTGATCGACCTCGTCTCGACAGGGGTCCGCGACCGGTTTCGTGCAACCGATCGCCCGCTTCGCGTGTCCTGGAGAGAGATCACTCACTCCCAGCCACGGCCGGACCTGACCACCCGGCCGTCCGAGCGAAAGCGGACCATGAGATATCGCACCAGAGTGACGGCCCCCGCGGCCGCCCTGATCGGCACCGCGGCGGCACTCACCACGGGGATTCCCGCCCAGGCCGCCCCCGGGACCGGCGCCACCCCCGGCGCCGAGACCCTCGGCGATTCGGTCTACCCCGCCCTCGGCAACGGCGGATACCGCGTCTCGGCCTACCACCTCGACTTCGCCTACGACGCCACGGCCAAGCTCGTCGAAGCCACCGCGACCCTGACCATCTGCACCACCCAGGCCCTGAGCCGCTTCTCCCTGGACGCGCGCGGCCTGGACATACGCTCCGTCCGGGTCGACGGCCGCACGGCCTCCGTCGAGCAGGTGGCCGAGAAGCTGCGGATCACCCCCGCCCGGCAGCTCGCGACGAAATCCCGGGTCAAGGTCGAGGTGGCCTACGGCGCCGACCCGCGCCGGGCCCCGGCGCCCACCGGCGGGTGGGTGCCCACCCCCGACGGGTTCGCCGTGTGCTGCCAGCCGGACCTGGCGCGCACCGTCTTCCCCTGCAACGACCACCCCTCCGACAAGGCCGACTTCACCTTCCGGATCACCGTGCCCGACGGGCTGCGGGGCGTCGCGAGCGGCATGCTGGTGCGCACCGAGCAGCTGTCCGGCGGCCTGACCGCGTACACGTACCGCTCCCGCTCGCCGATCGCCACCGAGGTGGTGCAGATCACCGTCGGCGACTACGTGATCAAGGACAGGCAGGGTCCGCACGGCCTGCCGCTGCGCGACGTCGTCCCGGTGGCCCGGGCCACCGCCCTGGAACCGGCCCTGGCGCTCACCCCGGCCCTGGTGGCGTGGGTCGAGCAGCGGCTCGGCGCGTACCCCTTCGAGACGTACGGCCTGCTGCCCTGCAACAACGACGCCTCGAACGCCTTCGACTTCACCGGCCTGGAGACCCAGACCCTCACGCTCTACAAGCCGAACTACCTCCTCCAGGAGGAGAGCAAGATCGGCTCGCACATGATGCACGAGCTGGTCCACTCCTACTTCGGCAACAGCGTCAGCCCCGCGAGCTGGGCCGACCTGTGGCTGAACGAGGGCCACGCCGACTTCTACGGCCTGCTGTACCGCTACGAGCGCGGCTGGACCGATTCGCTTGGCATGACCACGCTGGAAGCGCGCATGAAGCACACCTACGCCCAGGGCGACCAGTGGCGTCGCGACTCCGGGCCGGTGGCGGCGCCCAATGCGGCCAACCTGTTCGACAGCCAGCGCTACCTGGGCGGCGTGCTCGTGCTGTACGCGCTGCGGCAGCAGGTCGGCGAGGCGGCCTTCACGGCCCTGGAACGCACGTTCCTGGAGCGTTACCGCGACTCCACCGCCTCCACCGAGGACTACATCGCCGTCGCCTCGGAGGTCTCGGGACAGGACCTCACCGGCTTCCTGCGGGACTGGCTGTACGGCACGAAGACGCCGCGGATGCCGGGGCACCCGGACTGGACCGTGACGCCGGTGAAGGCGTCCCTCGCGTCGCCGCGCGACCGGAGGGACAGCCGCCACCACGAGAACTCCGCGACGCTGTAACGAGCGGGCGCGTCCCGGCCGAGGCGGCGGGTCTCGGTCAGGGCGGCGGGTCTCGGTCGTGACGGTGCGTCTCGGTCGAGGCGGTGGGTCTCGGTCGTGGCGGTGCGTCCGGGCCGAGCCCGCGCGTCTCGGCCGAGGGCCCGTGCCCCGGCCGAGCGTGCCTCTCCGTCGCGCCGTCGCCTCTCGGTCGTGGCGGTGCGTCCGGGCCGAGCCCGCGCGTCTCGGCCGAGGGCCCGTGTCCCGGCCGAGCGTGCCTCTCCGTCGCGCCGTCGCCTCTCGGTCGTGGCGGTGCGTCCCAATCGAGCCCGCGCGTCTCGGCCGAGGGCCCGTGCCCCGGCCGAGCGCGCCTCTCAGCCGCGCGTCGTACCTCAGTCGAGCCGGGCGGGGCTCAGACCGCCCGGCTCGATCTCGACGGTCCGCTGCTGCGGGATGACGACCCCGCCCTGCTGGAGCGCCACCGTGCGCGCCGGGGCGGGGATGCGGATGCCCTCCGCGCGGTAGCGCTTGTGCAGGCGCTTGATGAACTCGTGCTTGATCCGGTACTGGTCGCTGAACTCGCCGACACCCAGGATGACGGTGAAGCCGATGCGGGAGTCGCCGAAGGTGTGGAACCGGATGATCGGCTCGTGGTCCGCCACGGCGCCGTCGACCTCGGTCATCGTCTCGGCGATGACCTCGTTGGTGACCCGTTCCACGTGCTCCAGGTCGCTGTCGTAGGCCACCCCGACCTGGACCAGGACGGTCAGTTGCTCCTCGGGGCGCATGAAGTTGGTCATGTTGGCCTTGGCGAGCTGGCCGTTGGGGATCACGACGAGGTTGTTCGACAGGTTGCGGATCGTCGTCTGCCGCCAGTTGATGTCCTCGACGTAGCCCTCCTCACCGCTGCTGAGCCGGATGTAGTCACCGGGCTGGACGGTCTTCGAGGCGAGGATGTGGATGCCCGCGAAGAGGTTGGCGAGGGTGTCCTGCAAAGCCAGGGCGACGGCCAGACCGCCGACGCCGAGGGCGGTGAGCAGCGGCGCTATCGAGATGCCCAGGGTCTGGAGCACCACCAGGAAGCCGATCGCCAGCACCAGGATCCGGGTGATGTTGACGAAGATCGTGGCTGATCCGGCGACCCCGGAGCGGGACTGGGTGACCGTGCGCACCAGCCCCGTCACGACCCGCGCCACCGACACGGTCGCCACGAAGATCAGCAGCACGGTGAGCACCTGGTTGGTGGTGTGCTGCACCGTCCTGGTCAGCGGCAGCACCGCCGCCGCGCCCGCCACACCGCCCACGACCGCCGCCCAGGGCACCACGGCCCGCAGCGCGTGCACGATCACGTCGTCGCCGCTCCAGCGGGTGCGGTCGGCGTGCCGGCCGAGCCAGCGCAGCAGGACGCGCAGCGCGAACGCCGCCAGCAGGCCCGAGCCGAGGGCGATGCCGGCGAACAGCAGATCGTCCACGGTCAGTGCCCGGTTCACCGGTCACCTCCGGGGCGGGGAACCGCGGCGAACGCCGCCACCTGCGGCCGGATGTGAGATTTCGTCACGTCGTCACCTGCTCGTCTTCCGGGATGTCAGAAGGTGCCCGACCACCCTGACCTGCGGTCGGCACGATCGTTCATCCTGCCGTATCCCGTACGGGGTTCCGTACCGGAGACGGGGGGCGGAGGAGGGTGAGTTACTGCACATGACAGACCGTCACGCTCGGTTCCGCCCGGGTCAGATCACCTTCAGCCGCACCAGCGCCGCCAGCGTCAGCGCGCCCGGCACCAGCGGCAGCCAGACGGTGATGACCCGGAACGCCAGCACCACGGCGGTGGCCACCGCCACCGGGCCGCCCGCTGCGACCAGCGCCACCACCAATGCCGCCTCGACCGAGCCGATGCCGCCCGGCGTGGGCACCAGCGCGACGGCGACCGTCGCGGCCAGGTAGGCCACCGCCATGTGCGCGGCCGGGACGTCCAGCCCCAGCGCCCGCCCCACCAGCACCAGTACGGACGCCTGCAGCGCCGGGAAGGCGAAGGCGCCGCCCCACAGCGCGAGGGCCCGGGCGGGCCGGGCATGCACCGAGCGCGCCTCGCCGAGCGCCGTCCGCAAGAAGGACACCAGGGCCGAACGCAGCCGCCGTACCAGGGTGAGCACGGTCGCGGCGATCACCAGCACCACCGCGACGCCGGCCAGCAGCGGGCCGAACGCCGTCTCCGGCATCAGCGTGCCCAGGCGCAGCGCGTCGGGGAACGCGACGAGCAGGGCGCCCAGCAGCAGCACCCGGCCGGCGCTCTCGGCGAGCAGGTACAGGCCGAGAGCGGCCGAGGAACGGGCGAGCGGCAGCCCGCACACCGTCATGAACCGCAGGTTGACCGCGCTCGCACCCAGCCCGGTCGGCAGCAGGTGGTTGGCCGCGCCGGCCGCGAACTGCGTGGCCAGCAGCCGCCGTCGGGGCAGCCGTTCGACGACCGCACCCTGCCGGGTGCAGGCGGCGGCGACCCAGGTCAGGCAGGTCGCGCCGGCCGCCGCCAGCAGCCAGGGCCACTCGGCGGTGCCCAGATGCGCGAAACCGTCGGCCAGCACCGACCGGTGCCGCACCGCGACCACGGTGACGAGCAGGAGCGGGAGCAGACACAGGATCTGCCGCAGACGGCGGACCGGGACGCGACGGGGGAGTCGTCCCGGGCGGAGTTCGGGGAGTTGTACCGCTGTCACGTCTGAAGAGGCTGTCCAGGCCGTGCCAACTGAGGGTTGCGGGAGCGGGGACTGGGGATTGCGCGCGGGAAGCGGCTGGGTGGGGAGCGTCATCGGGGCCTTTGCGCGAAGGGACGGGGAAGAGGGGGATCGGGCTGATTGTGCGGGATGTCGGGGCAATGCGCGAGCTTCCTTGACCTCAATAATGCTTGAGGTTCTACGGTCGCCTTCATGAGCATGGAGACCACAGCGTGGACACAGCTGCACAGCGTGATCAACGCCGAACAGGAGCGCCGCCCCTTCGCGTTGGCGACCCTGCGCCGCATCGGCGCCTTCGCCCGCCCGCACCGGCGCCGCATCGCCCTCTTCGTCCTGCTGGGCGTGGGCACCGCCCTGCTGGCCGTGGCGACACCCGTCCTGGCCGGGTGGGTCGTGGACACGATCGTGTCGGACGGGGACGAGAGCAGGGTCGTACGTCTCGCCCTGCTCATCGCGCTGATCGCGGTGGCGGAGGCGGCCCTGGGCATCCTCGGCCGGAGACTGTCGGCGACGCTCGGGGAGCATCTGATCCTCGATCTGCGGACCGCCGTCTTCGACCATGTGCAGCGCATGCCGGTCGCGTTCTTCACACGCACACGTACGGGCGCCCTCGTCTCCCGGCTCAACAACGACGTCATCGGCGCCCAGCGCGCGTTCAGCACCACCCTCTCCGGAGTGGTCGGCAACGTCGTCACCCTGCTGCTCACCCTGGCGGTGATGCTCACGCTGTCCTGGCAGATCACCCTGCTGGCGCTGGTGCTGCTGCCGGTGTTCGTGATCCCGGCCCGCCGCATGGGCAGCCGCATGGCCCGGATGCAGCGGGAGGCGGCGACGCTGAACGCCGCGATGGGCACCCGCATGACCGAGCGGTTCTCCGCCCCCGGCGCCACCCTCGTCAAACTGTTCGGGCGACCGGAGGAGGAATCGCGGGAGTTCGCCGAGCGGGCCCGCAGGGTCGCGGACATCGGGATCCGCACGGCGACCGCCCAGGCGGCCTTCATCACCGCGCTCACCCTCGTCTCGGCCCTCGCCCTGGCCCTGGTCTACGGCCTCGGCGGCTGGTTCGCCTTGCGCGGCGCCCTGGAACCCGGCGCGGTCGTGTCGCTCGCGCTGCTGCTGACCCGGCTCTACGCGCCGCTGACGGCGCTCGCGGGGGCACGCGTCGAGGTGATGAGCGCCCTGGTCAGCTTCGAGCGGGTCTTCGAGGTGCTCGACCTCAGGCCCCTCATCGAGGAGAAGGCGAACGCGCGTGCGGTGCCCGACGGGCCCGTCGCGGTCGAGTTCGAGAACGTCCGCTTCGGCTACCCCGCAGCCGACAAGGTCTCCCTCGCATCCCTGGAAGAGGTCGCGTCCCTGGACGGCCGGGGCGGCGACGAGGTGCTGCACGGCCTGTCCTTCCGCGCCGAACCCGGCCGGACCGTGGCACTCGTCGGCTCCTCCGGCGCGGGCAAGTCGACCATCGCGCAGCTGATGCCGCGCCTGTACGACACCGACGAGGGGGCGGTGCGCATCGGCGGCGTCGACGTCCGCGACCTCACGGCCCGGTCGCTGCGGCAGACCCTGGGCATGGTCACCCAGGACGGCCACCTCTTCCACGACACCGTCCGCGCCAACCTGCTGCTCGCCCGTCCCGAGGCCACCGAGAGCGATCTGTGGGACGCCCTGCGCCGGGCCCGTCTGGACGACCTCGTACGGTCCCTGCCCGACGGCCTGGACACCGTGGTCGGTGAGCGCGGTTACCGCCTGTCCGGCGGTGAACGCCAGCGCATGACCATCGCCCGGCTGCTGCTGGCCCGCCAGCGCGTGGTCATCCTCGACGAGGCCACCGCGCACCTCGACAACACCTCCGAGGCCGCCGTCCAGGAAGCCCTCACCGAAGCGCTCGAAGGCCGTACGGCCGTCGTGATCGCCCACCGGCTCTCCACTGTCCGCGCGGCCGACCAGATCCTGGTCGTCGAGGCCGGCCGGATCGTGGAACGGGGCACGCACGAGGAACTCCTGGCGGCGGGGCGGCGGTACGCGGAGCTGTACCGCACCCAGTTCGCGGAACCGGCCGACGGGACGCGGGGCGAGGCGGTGGCGGAGGCCGTGTGAGGCGTGAACGCCTGCCCGGACCTGTGCGTATTCCTGTCGAACACCTGCCGAAAGACCGCACCCGGAGAGGCGACGTGTCCCAGCAGCAACCGCCCGCACGATCCACTCGCAGCACCCCGTCCCGTGCCCGCCGGCCGCGCGCCCTCGCGGCGGCCGGCGCCCTGGTCGTCCTGCCCCTGGTCACGGCCTGCGGCGGCGGTGACGCCGGCAAGGGCGCCGACGGCGGCGGCACGGCGACGCCGAGCATGACCGCCGCTCCGGCCGCCGGAGTCGTCGCACCGGCCAAGGTGGAGGTGATCGCCGGGCTGACCGGCTGCAAGCCGAAGATCCGCATCGACGCCGACGAGCTGCGCCAGGGCCTGTGCCACACCGAGCAGGCCGACTACCTCATCACCACCTTCCCCGAGGAGAAGCTCAAGGAGACCTGGCTGGAGGAGGCCCGCGTCTACGGAGGCAAGTACCTCGTCGGCACGCGCTGGGTGGTCAGCGTGAAACCGGCGCTGCTGGAGTCCTTCCGCGCGAAGCTCGGCGGCACGATCAGGGAGTTGCGGGGCATCGGCCCCGAGCCGGGCGGGGAGCCGCGGGGCATCGGCCCCGAGCAGGGCGGGCGGTGACCGCTCTCTTTCGGTTTCGGCTGGTGGACGTCATGATGGTGCGGCTCGGGACATGAGCCGCCCGCTCCCCGGCGGCATCGCAGATTGAGTTCGTCGTGGTCGCCACCTTTCGTCGCCACTCGCTCGCGGGCGAGATGCTGGTGCTCCAGCTCGCCATCGTCGTGGTGGTGCTGCTGGCCGTCGCCGCGGTCTCCCTCGCCCAGTCCCAGGCCACCTTCAACCGCGTCGAAGGACGCCGGGTGGGCGCGCTCGCCGAGCAGCTGGCCGCCAACCCCCTGGTGCGCAGCCAGCTGGTGCGTCCCGCGCCGGGGGAGGCGCTCGCCCCCCTGGTGCTCGCCACCCAGGCACAGTCGGGGGTGACCTCGGTGACGGTGGCCGACGGGAACGGGCGGATCGTCAGCTCCACGAACCCCACGGTCGTCGGGGAGCGCCTTCGGCTGGGGCCGGGCACGGCCCGCGGGCGCGGCTGGTCCGGCCAGTTCACGCTGGACGGCAACCGCGAACTGGCCGCGCAGGTGCCCGTCCTCGGGGCGAGTGAGGAGAACCTGGGCCGGATCCTCGGCACGGTGATGATCGGAGAGGCCGATCCGACGGTGTGGCAGCGGCTCAGCGGGGCCTCCTCCTATCTGCTCGCGTACCTGGGCATCGCCAGCGGACTCGGTGTGGCCGGCTCCTGGCTGCTCGCGCGGCGGGTGAAACGGCAGACCCTCGGGCTGGAGCCGGGCGAGATCGCCGGGCTCGCCGAGCACCGGGAGGCGATGCTCTACGGGATCGCCGAGGGCGTGATAGCCCTGGACCCACAGCACCGGCTCACCCTCGTCAACGACATGGGCCGCCGCCTGCTCGACCTTCCAGAGGACTGCGTCGGCCAGAGCCTGGAAGGCCTCGGCGTCGACGGGCGGCTGCGTGACGTGCTGTCCGGCACCGCCGCCGGCGAGCGCGACGAGGTCGTCGTCCGCCACGGCCGGGTCCTGGTGATGAACCGGATGACCGTCACCAAGGACGGCCGGCCCCTCGGCTCGGTCACCACGCTGCGCGACCGCACCGAACTGGCCCGGCTGGAACGGGAGATCGGCTCCTTCCGCAGCTCCTCGGAGCTGCTGCGCGCGCAGGCGCACGAGTTCGCCAACCAGCTGCACACCATCTCCGGGCTGATCCAGATCGGGGAGCAGGACGAAGTCGTGGCCTACATCCGCGCGCTGAGCCGGCACCGCAAGTCCCTCGACGTCACCCTCAGCCGCCGTGTCCGGGACACCGCGGTCGCCGCGCTGCTGATGGCGAAGGCCTCCCTCGCCGCGGAACGGAAGGTCAGCCTGCGCATCTCGGACGACACCGCACTGGAGAGGCTGACCCCCGAGGACGCCGCCGACGTGGCGACCGTGGTCGGCAACCTCGTGGACAACGCCGTCGACGCCGCCGCCGCACGCGACGACGCCTGGGTGGAGGTGGCGCTGCGGCAGGACGCCTCCAGCGTGGAGATCGCGGTCCGCGACTCGGGGCCGGGCGTGGCTCCGGAACTGGCCCGCGAGGTCTTCTCCCACGGTTTCACCACCAAGGCCGCCCGGGAGGGCGAACGCGGCATCGGACTGGCCCTGACCAAGCTGGTCTGCGAACGGCACGGGGGAGAGATCTCGGTGTGCAACACGCCTGAAGGGGCCGTGTTCACCGCGCGGATGACGGTCGGCCACCTCGCGGGCACGGTGGCGGAAGGAGCGGCCCCATGACCGAGACGGGCGGCAAGGCGGGCGCGGTCGACGTCCTCGTGGTCGACGACGACTTCATGGTGGCCCGGGTCCACCGCGCGTTCGTCGAACGGGTCGAGCCGTTCCGCGTGGTCGGCACGGCCCACACGGGCGGACAGGCCATCGAGGCGGTCGACGCACTGCGCCCCGACCTCGTCCTGCTGGACCTGTACCTCCCCGACCTCTTCGGGCTCGACGTCATCCCACGGCTGCGCACCGCCGGGCACGACTGCGACGTCATGGTCATCAGCGCGGCGACGGAGGCCGAGACGGTACGCGGTGCCGTCCGCCGCGGCGTGGTCGACTACCTCCTGAAACCCTTCGGCTTCGAGGATCTGCGGCTGCGCCTGGAGCGCTACGCCGTGCAGCGAGGCAGGCTGCTCACGACCGTGGTGCGCGGCCAGGCGGACGTGGACCGCGTCCTGGCCGGCGCGTTCGGCCCGGCACCGGCCTCCGCCCTGCCCAAGGGCATGAGCGTGGAGACCGCCGAACTCGTCGAACGGGCCCTGCGCGCGGCGGAGGGCACCCTGTCCGCCAGCGAGTGCGCCGCCGCCACCGGCGTGTCCCGGGTGAGCGCCCGGCGCTACCTGGAGTACTTCCACGGCATCGGCAGTGCGGAGGTGTCCCTGCGCTACGGCGCCGCCGGCCGGCCCGAACGCCGTTACGCCTGGCGGGCCTGAGCCGTCACACGGAACCCGGCCGCGGGTCCCCTCTCCTGGTGGTGGGCGTGCACGCGCCGCAGCAGGGAGGCCAGTTGCTCCCGTTCGGCCTCGCTCAGCGGCGTCAGGAGGTCCTCGTCCGCGGACGCGATGTCGGCGCTCAGACGGTCGAGGGCCGTTCTGCCCTGCGGGGCCTGCCCGGCGTCGGCCAGGGGCACACGATCGCCGCCCGGCTGGCGCGGTGAACGTCAGGACAGCCACTTCTTCCACGTGGACTCGTGGCTGTCCACCCACTTCTT
>NZ_JBEZOK010000012.1:0-30530 GCF_040706515.1 Streptomyces sp. NPDC047880
CCTCGTACTTGGGCGTACTCGGGCTTTCGGCCGGTGCGGCGAGAGGGCGTGCCGGGCGTCGCGACGGGGCGAACGTTGCCTGCCGCGGCACTGGCCGGCCGACCGCCGATGCCGGACGCGGAAAAGGCGCCCCGGGCGGCCCGGGGCGCGGAAGGCGACGCGGCCGGACCCGGTGCGCACCGATCCGGACGGCCCGGTCCCGGGGCGCACCGATCCGGACGGGCCGGTCCCGGGGCGCGTCGAGCTGGCCGGCCCGGCCCCCGGCCCAGGCCTCACACCGCCGGTTCCGGCTGGGGCTCGGCGCGGGGGGCGGGGATGGGCTGTGCTTCCCACAGCCTCGTCGTCCGCTGGTAGCCGTAGACCACCGAGGCCATCGCCAGCAGGAGCAGGGGCGCGAAGAGCCACGGGTACGCGGCCATCTCCATCGGCAGGAAGCGGTAGGACGCCAGCAGTACCGCGAAGACGACCGTCCCGTAGCCGACCAGCCGCAGACCGGCCCGGTCCCAGCCGCGGTCGTACGTGCGCAGCGCCGCCTCGACCGTGTACGCGAACACCACGCCGGCGATGAGGTCCACCCCGTAGTGCCAGCCGAACCCCAGCGTCGCGGCCAGGGTGGCGATCAGCCAGAACGTGCCGGCCAGACGCAGGGCGCGCGGGCCCCTGCGGGAGTGGATGAAGATCGTCGTGGCCCACGCCGTGTGCAGGCTGGGCATGCAGTTGCGCGGCGTGATCCCGTCGAACGGCATCGCGTACGGGGTGGTGACCGGCGGCAGCGTGTCGGGCCACAGGTCGGCCGCCGCCCAGTGCCCGCCCTCGGGGCCGTAGGCGAACATCGGCCCGACCACCGGGTAGATCATGTAGACGGCCGGTCCGAGCACGCCGATCAGCAGGAAGGTCCGCACCAGGTGGTGGCGCGGGAAGCGCTGCTCGGCCGCCACGTTGCGCAGCTGGTACAGCGCCACGCAGACCGCGGCCACCGCGAGCTGGGCGTAGACGGAGTCGAGGGCGTGCTCGCCGACCGGGCCGCTCGCCCTGAGGAGCCGGCCCGCCAGCCACGACGGGTTGCCCAGCGCGTGATCGGCCATGGCGACGTACGGGTCGAGTACGACCGGGCGGGTCTTCGACGTGATCAGCAGCCAGGTGTCCCCGGTCTTGCGGCCGGTCACCAGCAGCAGGCCGAGCCCCACGCCCTTCAGCATCAGGACGCGCTCCGGGCCGGTGCGGCGGGTGAGGGCGATGATCCCGCAGCCCAGGATCACCCACAGCGCACCGTTGCCGAACGGGTGGCCTTCGTCGGGGTAGGCGCCGCTCGCCCAGCGGACCAGCAGGAACACGACGTCGATGCCGATCGCGGTGCCGAGGGCGATGAGCCGTTGCCGCCAGGTGAGCACCACCATCGTCAGGGCGAGGCTGGCGTACAGCAGGAAACCGGACTTGGGGGCGTGGATCACCTCGCGGGCCTGCGTGGTGATCGGCCCGGGTACGCCGAGCCGGTACGCGGCGATCTGGAGCGCGACGAGGAACCCGAGGGTGAGCACGCCGGCCGCGGCCCACAGCACGGCCCGTGGGCGCCGCCTCGCGGCGGAGGCGATCCGTCCTGTGCGAGAGGCTTCCCGCGACGCCGTCGTCGTCAATGTCTCAGCCGCTTCCTCGTGGTGGTCGTGGTGGTGAGCCGGAGCCGGTCTACGAGGTCCGCGGCTCTCGCCGCATCAGGTACGCCGCCCCCGCCCCGGCGCCGAACAGCGCCGCCACCGATACCGCCGTCGCGAGCCAGGTCGCCCCCAGCCAGTGGGCGCCGAAGTAGCCGAGGGCGACGCTGTACACGGCCCAGGTGAAGCCGGCCAGGGCCGACCAGGGCAGGAAGTCGCGGGCGCGGTGGTGGGCGGCGCCCGCGCCGAGGGAGACCACCGAGCGGCCGGCGGGAGCGAAACGGGCCACGACCACGAGGGCGCCGCCGCCCCTGGCGAGCGCCGCGCCGAGACGTTGCTGTGCGGTGGTCAGCCGCCGGGAGCGGGAGATCGCCCGGTCCAGCCGGGCACCGCCGCGCCAGGCGAGGCGGTAGGCGGCCAGGTCTCCGAGGACGGAGGCGGTGGCCGCGCAGAGGGTCAGGGCGAGGATGTCGGGTACGTCGGTCGCGGTGCCCGCTGCCGCCGCCGTGGCCGCCGTGATCACCAGGACGCCGCTGGGCAGCACCGGAAGGAACACGTCGAGCAGGACGGACAAGGCCACCACCGCGTAGATCCACGGGCCGCCGATCGGCAACCCCACTTGCTCCAGCACCGCGACTCCCCGTGACTCCCCCGTGGGCCAGACCGTGCCGCGGTGGCGCGGGGAAACGGCAGGAGTGGCCATGACAGCCATACAGCGTACGCCCGGGGTGTGACGGGCGGTTCACGGGGGCTCATACGTTCGGTGCGGACTGTTCACCTCGCGGCGACTCGTCCGGAGTTGTCACGAAATGTATGAGTGGCGTCCCTCGCGCACCGGTCACGGGCCGCCGCAGACGAAACGGCGCCTTCCTCCGGAGGAAGGCGCCGCTCTGGTGTCCGACGGGCCGGGCGGCTCAGGCGGCCACCGGGGTCTGGTCGGCGGAGTGCCGCTCCTGCCCCGAGGCGCGCTTGGCCAGCAGCCGGTCCAGGCCGAACGCGCCGGAACCGGTGAAGATCAGCAGGAACATGGCCCAGCAGTACATGGCCGCGCCCTCGCCGCTGTTCTCGATCGGCCACAGCCCCTGGGGCTGGTGGACCTTGAAGTAGGCGTACGCCATCGCGCCGGAGGAGATGAACGCCGCGATGCGGGTGCCGAGACCCAGCAGCACCAGGATGCCGCCGACGAGTTCGATCACGGCCGCGTACCAGTTGGGCCAGGCGCCGGTCGGGGCGGTGCCGCCCTTGCCGTCCGCGCCGCCGAGGACGCCGAAGAGTGCGACGGCGCCGTGGCAGGCGAACAGCAGGCCGACCACGATCCGGAACAGCCCGAGCGCGTACGGCTGGGCGCCGTTGAGGCGAGCGGTCATGTGGGGGGTCTCTCCTTCGGTTGGCCGGCTCTGGGGAGGCCGGTCGGGGACGGATACCGCGGAGTAGCCCACGTTAGGTGCGCCTAATTGATGCTTGCAAGTTCAACATTTGGCCACGACTTTGCCTCCCGATGGGGCGCAATCCCTGGCACAGCCGCACGTGGAGCGGCTTTCGCCGCCGCGTCCACGCCCGAAAGAGTGACCGAATCCACTCCCGGCGGGCTCCCGCGGCGGCCGTCCCGTGCATGCCTTCTGTCGGCATGCCGACCGTGAACCTCCCGGTGTGTGCAACTTCTTGATGAGTCATCAGGCGATCCGGACAAGGTTCGCGCCACAACGCACAGGCGGGACAGCCGGGTTACGGGGCCAGTTCCGAGTCCATCAGCGTCGTCAGGCGGGGGCCCGCCCCCTCGCGGGGCTTGGCCTGCTCCAGTCGCAGCCGGGCGGAGCGGCCGCGCATGGTCAGGGTCATGAGCTGGTTGCCGAACCAGGGGCCGCCCGTCTTGCGCCAGCGCACCGGCGGGCTCGGGAGACGGCCGTGCCGGGCGAGGCCGCGGCCGACACCGCGTGCCAGCGCGCTCCAGCCGATGCGGAAGGCCAGCCGCATCGACAGGGGGACCGAGTTGTGGACGGGGGAGCAGACGAGCTGCACCACCCGGGCGTCCGGGCCCGGGCCGGGCCACGAGGGTTCGGCGATGTAGGCGTGGTGCACGTCCCCGGACAGCACGCACACCGTCGCCGGCGCGTCCCGGCCCGAGCCCGCCTCGGCGATCAGCTCCGCCAGCCCGGCGAAGGACTCGGGGAACGCCGACCAGTGCTCCAGGTCGGCGGCGCGCCGCACCTTCTCCCCGAACCGCGCCCAGCGCTCGCCCCGTTCACCGCCGCACAGCGCCGCGTTCCACCCCTCGGCGTCGTGCACCAGGTGCGGCAGCAGCCAGGGCAGCGAGGTGCCGATCAGGAGGTGGTCGTAGGACTCGGACCTGTCCCGCACCTGCTCGCGCAGCCATGCCTCCTCGCCCGGGTCGAGCATCGCGCGCTCGTCCTCGGCGAGGACCCGGGCGGCCCTGCTGTCCACCATCACGAGGCGTACGCGCCCGAAGTCGCGCCGGTAGCTCCAGCGGGCCGTCGCCGCGTCGGCGTCGGCCCGGGCGGCGAAGTCGCGCAGCGCATCGGTGCCGTCGGCAACCTTGCACACCGCCTCGTACACCGGGTCGGCCGCCAGCTCCTCCAGGGAGAGGTTGCCCAGGTGCTGGTGGACCCAGTAGGACATCAGGCCGCTCAGCAGCCGCTCCTGCCACCAGCCGGTGGCGCGCATGTCTTCGAGCCAGGCGGCGGAGGTGTTCCAGTCATCGATCACGTCGTGGTCGTCGAAGATCATGAAACTGGGCACGGTGGACAGCAGCCAGCGGATGCGCGGGTCGAGCCACGACTCGTAGTAGAGGTGGGTGTATTCCTCGTAGTCCGCGACCCCGCTGCCCGGCCCCTCCTTGATGTCGCGGCGGCCCGCCAGCCAGCGCTGGGTGGAGCCGGAGGTCTCGTCGGCGTACACCTGGTCGCCGAGCAGCAGCAGCACGTGCGGCCGCTCGCCCTCGGGGTCGGCGGCGAGGCGGGTGGCGAGGGCGTCCAGGGCGTCCGGGCCGACGGGGTCGTCCCCGCCGGCCGGCGGCGAGGCCCAGCGGCAGGAGCCGAAGGCGACGTTGAAGTCGCCCTCCGGGCCGGGTGCGTGGATCGCCGAGGGCGGGAAGGGGGAGCCGGGCAGCGGCCACACCCGGGTGCCGTCGAGGAGCACCTCGTAGGTCGTGGTCGTACCGGCCGTCAGGCCCGTCACCGGGACCAGGGCGTAGTGGTGGCCCGCGATCTGGAAGCTGCGGGCCGTGCCGCCGGCGCCGTCGGCGCAGCGCACCTCGGCGGTGCACGGACGGCTCGTCTCGACCCACACGGTCGCGGACGAGCCGTCGGTGTACCTCAGCAGCGGTCCGAGGCGCAGTGTGCTCATGTCGTTCCCCTCTCCGTCGCCCCGTACGGTACGCAGCGACGGAGCTCAGCGGGGAGGTCCCGACACGAATCAGCGTGTCAGCAGCTCGCGAGGTAGTTCGTCAGCGCGGACTTCTCGGCCGAGTCGACCGAGAGGCCGTAGTAGTACTTCACCTGCACCCAGGCGCGGACGTAGGTGCAGCGGTACGTGGTCCGGGAGGGCATCCAGGTGGCCGGGTCCTGGTCGCCCTTGGCCTGGTTGACGTTGTCGGTGACCGCGATGAGCTGCGGGCGGGTGAGGTCGTTGGCGAACGACTGGCGGCGGGACGTCGCCCAGGAGTCGGCGCCGGAGTCCCAGGCCTCGGCCAGCGGGACCAGGTGGTCGATGTCCAGGTCGGCGGCGGCGGTCCAGGTCGCGCCGTCGTAGACGGAGTACCAGCTGCCGCTGGTGGCGGCGCAGGAGGAGTCCTGCTGGACGTTCGTGCCGTCGCGCTTGAGGACGACCTCGCGCGTGTTGCAGGCGCCGGACTGGGGGATCCAGTGCGGGAAGAGGTCGCGGTCGTAGCCGGTGCGGTCCTCGGGCGCCACGGTGAGCGAGGCGAGGTAGGTGCGGGCGGTGGCGGCGCTCACGGGGGTGGGGAGGGCGGCGGAGGCCGCGGGGGCGTTGAAGAGGGCCACGGAGGATATGAGCGCGGTGGCCGCCGCGGCGACGCTCAGTCGTCGACGCGCGTAGAACCTGGGCATGCGAACTCCCTGGGGAGAGGGGGGTGTTGGCTGGCGAGCGAGGGAATGCTCGCGCTGCCGTGTGACGCACAGATGTGCGCCCGGTGAGAAGTTAGTGACGCGGCCATGACATGACAAGATTTCAGGCGGAACTTTTCACTCCAGGCGTGTCCCGTACCATGGACGGCGCAGAAGGGGAGTAGCTCTTCGCCGGACCGTCGACATACTGCTCAGCCCGCCTGAGCCGGCGCCCGGAGGCCGGTCCTTTCCCGGACCTGCCAGCGAGACCTTCGGCAGAGCAGTGCACACCCGTGCCTCCCGGCACGGGTTTCCGAGTGTGCTGCCGTGCCGAGGTGTCGCGTGCGAAGTCCAGCACTCTCGGTGGGGCAGCCCCGACCGATTGAGGAACCCTTGATCAGCCTGACCGTGACGGCCGTCGTCTTCGGTGTCGTCTTCCTCGCGGAACTGCCGGACAAGACCGCTCTCGCCGGTCTCGTCCTGGGCACCCGCTACCGCGCCTCCTACGTCTTCGCCGGTGTCGCCGCCGCCTTCGCGCTGCATGTCGCGCTCGCCGTGGCGGCCGGCAGTGTGCTGACGCTGCTGCCGCAGCAGATCGTGCAGGCCCTCACGGGTGTGCTCTTCCTGGGCGGGGCCGCGGTGCTGCTGCTCAAGAAGGGCGAGGACGAGGAGGAGATCCGCAAGCCGGAGAACCAGTCCTTCTGGAAGGTCTCGGGCGCCGGCTTCATGCTCATCCTGGTCGCCGAGTTCGGTGACCTGACCCAGATCATGACCGCGAACCTGGCCGCCCGCTACGACGACCCGCTCTCCGTCGGCCTGGGCGCGGTGCTCGCCCTGTGGACCGTGGCCGGACTCGGCATCGTCGGCGGGAAGGCGCTGATGAAGAAGGTGCCACTGCGGCTGATCACGCAGATCGCGGCGCTGGTGATGCTGGCGCTCGGGCTGTGGAGCCTGTGGGAGGCCGTGGCCGGATGACCCGGGCGCGGAACGGTGGATGAACATCTGGTGGGGGCCCCTGGCGCGAAACCGGGATTGTTTTGTACCGTGGAGGAACAAAGTGGCCTCCGCCCGTTTTCCCTGACCGGCGGGCGGGGCCGCCTTGTCCCCCCGGGGTGTGCCGGTCGCGATCCGCCGTCAGCCCCTCGCCGCGCTGGAACGCGCCCCGAGCCTTGGAGCTGCCGATGACGGCCACCGCCGTGCTCACCGCCCGCGCCCTCCTGCTGGACATGGACGGCACCCTCGTCAACTCCGACGCCTCGGTCGAGCGCGTCTGGCGGCGCTGGGCCGAGCGCCACGGGCTGGACGGGGACGAGGTCATGAAGGTCGTCCACGGTCGGCAGGGCTACGCCTCCATGGCGCTGCTGCTGCCCGAGCGGCCGATGGAGCAGAACCACGCCGACAACGCCCGGATGCTCGCCGAGGAGACGGCCGACACCGAGGGTGTCGTCGCGATCCCCGGGGCACCGCAGTTCCTGGCCTCGCTGCGGGGGGTGCCGCACGCGCTGGTGACCTCAGCGGACGTGCCGCTCTCCACGGCGCGGATGGCCGCGGCCGGTCTGGAACTGCCCGGGGTGCGGGTGACGGCGGAGTCCGTCGGTGCGAGCAAGCCCGACCCCGAGGGGTTCCTGAAAGGCGCCGCGGAGCTGGGGATCGCCCCCGCGGACTGCGTGGTGTTCGAGGACTCCGGAGCGGGGATAGCGGCCGGCCGCGCCGCCGGGATGACGGTGGTCGGGATCGGGCCCCGGGCCGCGGCCCACGGGCCGGACGTGGTGGTCGAGGACCTCACGAAGGTGCGGGTGGAAACCGTGGGCGACGGGACGATCCGCCTCCACATCGGCTGAGGTCGGGCGCTCGGCTCATCCGGGAGCTCGGCTCATCCGGACGACCGGCTCGTCCTGGCTGCGCGTGCGCGTCACGCGGGCGCGTACCGAACCGCTGCCTCCGGCGGTCACGTCAGCGGTCACTGTTTCCGAGCACGACGGCCCCGGCCGTCAGGGCTGCTCGGTTTCCGACTCCAGCTTGGTCCGGGTCTCCGCGTCGTAGACGCCGAGGTCGTCGGTCTGGACGCCGCGTGACCACTGGTACGTGCGGACCGCTTCCTGGAGGCGGTCGTCGAAGGTGCCGTCGGTGTCGTCGCCGTACAGGCGCAACTGGCGCAGGCGCAGCTGGAGTTCGGTGACCTCCGGGCCGCGGTCGCCGAGGCGCAGGACGGTGGGGCCGCCCTTCTGGCGGGAGTCCTCCGGGGGAGCCTGGTCGCCACCGGTCGCCGGCGCGGATGTCTGCGGCGCCGACGGGGAGGGCGACTGCGACGGGCTCGCCGAGGCGCTCGGCGCGGACGGCGAGGGCGAGGCGGACGGGCTGGTGCTGCGGGAGGCCGAAGGCCGCGGTGCCGCCGGGGCCGGCTCGACCGCCGTGGCGCTGCCCTCCGGGGTCGTGGGCGCCGCGCTGCTCGACGGGGCGTCCGGCACGCTCGCGCGGATGTCGTCCGGCAGGGCGGTGTCCCGGGACGGGCTCTCGTAGGAGAACAGCCCGGTCGCGTACCCGGCCGCAGCGACGACGGCGACACAGGCTCCGGCGGCGGCGACCAGAAGGGTGCTGCGCCGGCGGGGCCGACGCCTTCCGCTCTCGCCGGGCTCCGGTGCGCCGCGGTCCGTCCTCCTGGTGCCGTCGAACATTCGCAGGTCCGTGACGCTCGGCTCGGTGGTGGCGGAGGTCAGGGGAGCCGGGACCGCCGAGGCGGCGGAGGTGCCGGAGGTGCCGGAGGCGGCGGGCATGACGGCGGTCGCGCCCGGGTCGACGGCCGGCAGCGGTGCGGTGACGTCGGCGGGGGAGACCGACGGGGCGGCGCTCGCGGGGCGGGCGGCCCCGGTGTGCGGGGCGGTGGCCCGGGGAGCCGGCAGGGGGGTGCCCCCGGGGTGTGCGGCCTCGGCGGCCGGGAGGGGGGCCGTGACGTCCGCTGCGGCGGGCCGGCCCGGTGCGTCCATGGGGGTCGCCCCGGCACCTTCGGCACGTGGGGCTTCCGCGCGGCCGGTTCCGGGCGGCCGGGTGGCGGCGTCACGGGCTCGCGGCGCCGCGGCTGCCGTGGGCGAGGGCCGCGGGGGCGTCGTGGGCGAGGGCCGTAGGGGCGAGTCGGTCTGCCCGCCGGAGGCCCGCCGGTCGGAGGCCTGCCGGTCGGGGGCCTGCCGGTCGGGGGCCTGCCGGTCGGGGGCCTGCCGGTCGGGGGCCTGTCCGCCGGGGGCCTGCCGGTCGGAGGTCTGCCGGTCGGGGGCCTGCCGGTCGGGGGCCTGTCCGCCGGAGGTCTGCCCGCCGGAGGTCTGCCGGTCGGGGGCCTGCCGGTCGGGGGCCTGCCGGTCGGAGGTCTGCCGGTCGGGGGTCTGCCCGCCGGGGGTCTGCCGGTCGGGGGCATCCGCGGTGTCGATCTCCACGTACGGGCGGATCCGCAGCGGGTCGAAGTCCTCCGCTGCCGCCGCCTGGGTCGTCCGGGCGTCGCGCAGGGCCTCGGCGGCGCGGTGCGTGCAGGCACAACTGGGGGTGTTGTCCCGCTGTCTGGGCGCGCCGCACTCCGGGCACGGGTGACCGTTCGGCGGTTCCACGCGTTCCTCCCTCCCCTCGCGAACTCCAGAGATTATCCAGATCTTCTCCACAGCGTGATGGACGAGCCCCCGGAACCACCGCTTCCAAAAGGGCCCGGCAGGCCATAACAGGTCACAGCGGTCACGATGGAAAATGTCACAGCAGACTCGGGAGGTCGGATGGCCGAGGACGGGAACGCCGCCACGCTGACGCCCCAGGGCGCGGCCCTCCGGGAGCAGGTGCCCGGAAACGTCCTGGTCTCCATCGGTGCCCTGCTCCTCGGCATGCTGCTCGCCGCCCTCGACCAGACCATCGTGTCCACCGCGCTGCCCACGATCGTCAGCGATCTCGGCGGGCTGGACCACCTCTCCTGGGTGGTCACCGCCTACCTGCTGGCCGCGACCGCCGCCACCCCCCTGTGGGGCAAGCTCGGCGACCAGTACGGGCGCAAGCGGCTCTTCCAGGCGGCGATCGTGATCTTCCTGGTCGGATCCGCCCTGTGCGGCGCCGCGCAGGACATGGCCCAGCTGATCGCGTTCCGGGCCCTGCAGGGGCTCGGCGGCGGCGGGCTGATCGTGCTGTCGATGGCGATCGTCGGCGACCTGGTGCCCCCTCGGGAACGCGGCCGCTACCAGGGGCTGTTCGGTGCCGTCTTCGGTGCGACCAGTGTGCTCGGACCGCTGCTCGGCGGCCTGGTCACACAGCATCTGAGCTGGCGCTGGGTGTTCTACGTCAACCTGCCCGTCGGCGTCGTCGCGCTCGCCGTGATCGCGACGGTCCTGCACCTCCCGCGCACGTCACAGCGTCACGTCATCGACTACCTCGGCACCGTCCTCATCGCCGCCGTCGCCACCTGTCTGGTGCTGGTCGCCTCGCTGGGCGGGACGACCTGGGCGTGGGGGTCCTGGCAGATCGTCGGACTCGCGGTCCTGGGCGCCGTCCTCGCCGTCGCCTTCGTCGCCGTCGAGCGGCGGGCCGCCGAACCCGTCCTTCCGCTCCGGCTGTTCCGCGTGCGGACCTTCACGCTCGCCGCCGTGATCAGTTTCGTCGTCGGGTTCGCCATGTTCGGGGCCATGACCTACCTTCCGACCTTCCTCCAGGTCGTGCAGGGCATCAGCCCGACCATGTCGGGTGTGCACATGCTGCCGATGGTGCTGGGCCTGCTGCTGGCGTCGACGGCTTCCGGCCAGATCGTCAGCCGGACCGGCCGCTGGAAGGTGTTCCCGATCGCCGGAACCGGCATCACCACGCTCGGGCTGCTCCTGCTCCACCAACTCGACGAGCACAGCTCCACCGCCGAGTTGAGCGGCTTCTTCTTCGTCTTCGGCCTCGGGCTCGGCCTGGTCATGCAGGTCCTCGTGCTCATCGTGCAGAACGCCGTCCCCTACGCGGACCTGGGCGTGGCCACCTCCGGCGCGACCTTCTTCCGCTCCATCGGCGCCGCGTTCGGCGTCTCCGTCTTCGGCACGGTCTTCGCGCGCCGGCTCGGCGACCAGCTCACCGACGCTTTCCGGGGCGCCACGCTGCCACCCGGCACCTCCGTGGACACTCTGGAGGCCGACCCGCGCGGCATCGCCGCCCTGCCGCCCGGCCTGCGCCCGCCTGCCCTGCACGCCTACGCCGTGTCCATCACGGACGTCTTCCTGTACGCCGCCCCCGTCGCGCTCCTCGGCTTCGTACTGGCCTGGTTCCTGAAGGAGGACCGGCTGCGCGGCTCGGTCACCGCCCCCGACGCCACCGAGACCCTCGCCAGCAACCCGGTACAGCGGTCCTCGTACGACGAGGTGTGCCGCGCGCTGTCGGTGCTCGGCACCCGCGCGGGGCGGCGCGAGGCCTACCGGCGGATCACCGCCCGGGCGGGCTACGACCTGCTGCCCGCGACGAGCTGGCTGCTGCTGCGGATGCGGCGCCACGGCTCGGTGGAGCCGGGAGTGCTCGCCGACACCATGCCCGTGCCCCTTACCGTGATCATGGAGGCCGCCCGGCAGGCCGAGGAACGACGCCTGGCCGTGCGCCGGGGCGTCGACATGGTCCTGACCGGCGAGGGACGCGAGGTCGCCGACCGGCTGGCCGCGGCCCGCGAGGAGTCCCTCGCCGAACTGCTCGGCGACTGGTGGGGACCGGACCGGCCGGCCGACCTGGAGCATCTCGTACGGGAGCTGACCGGCGAACTGTGCGGATCACGCCGCGAGCGCCCCGCGCAGGAGCAGGCCTGAGGTCAGGTCAGTTCTTTGCTGAACCAGTGCTCCGCGTAACGGTCGTCGTTGTGCGGCTCGGTCTCCGTGTAGCCGAGGCGGGCGTAGAGGGCGCGGGCCTCGACGAGGTCGCCGCGGGTGTCGAGGATCATCCGGGTGGCGCCGAGCGCGCGTGCGGCGTCCTCGGCGGCGCGGACCAGGAGCGGGGCACCGCCCCGGCCGCGCGTCGACGCGTACAGGAACACCCGCGTCAGCTCGGCGGTCGTGTCGTCCAGCATGCGTACGCCCGCGCTGCCGGCCGGCTCACCGTCGTACCGGGCGACGAGCAGCAGCCCGCGCGGCGGGGCGAGATCGGCACCGGCCGGGGCGGCGATCTCCCGCTCCAGCTCGACCGGGTCGGTCCGGCGCCCCTCGTGCAGCAGGTACCAGCGGTCGCTGACCTCGGTGTAGTACGCCCGCCACAGAGCAGCGGCGACGGGGGAGTCGAACGGTTCCGGCGTCACGGTCCACATCACGAAGCGCATTCTCCGCAGGCACCCCGTTGGACACGCAACCGAATAGTTCCGGCCACCGTGTGCGCCCCGGATACGGCCGAACACCGTTTGGAAACGGGCTTCGGGGCTACCCGATGAGTGAACCGGTCCGCGAGGAGGGCCGGTTGGGCCGAGAACCCGGAAGGCATTCATGTCCACTGGCCTGATCATTGCTCTGATCGTGATCGCGGCGGTCGTCGTCATCGCGGCCGTCATGACCCTGCGTGCCCGCGGCCCTCGGCGGGGCCCGAGCCTGAAGCGGCGCTTCGGACCCGAGTACGAGCGGGCCGTCGCCCGGCACGACGGTGACGCCAAAGCAGCCGAGCGCGAGCTGACCGAGCGCGTGCAGCGCCACGGAGACCTGCGCGAGCGGCCGCTGGATCCGGCGCAGCGCGAGCAGTTCGAGGCGCGCTGGACGGCCGCTCAGGAGCGGTTCGTCGACTCGCCGCGCGATGCCGTCGCCGAGGCGGACCGGCTGCTCGCCGAGGTCGCCGGCGCCCGCGGCTTCCCGGACGGCGGGCAGTACGAGGAACAGCTGTCCGCGCTGTCCGTGCACCACGCCCACCACGTCGACGGCTACCGGCGCGTGCACCGCGCGGCGCACCTGCGCGCGGAGGACGCCCGTGACGGCGGCCAGGGCACGGAAGACATGCGTGAGGCCTTCGTGGCGGCCCGCGCCCTGTTCGAGGAACTGGTGAAGCCGGCCCGCCACGACGACGGCGGCCACACCGGCGGTCGGCACGACAGCGGCCGCGAGCGCGCCGCCCTGAACGGCGGCCGCAAGGCCCCGGCCCGCGGCGGGCACCTGCCGTGGGCGATGAACCGACGTCAGGCGAAGGAGAGTTGAGGCAATGACCGACATGACCCGACCGCCCGGCGACCAGACGCCGGATGCCCCGGACGCCCGTGGCGAGAGCGCGCTGGGCACCGGCCGCCGCACGAGCGCACCGGACACGGGCCGCCACGAGACCGACCGGAGCCCGGAACCGCCCGGCGGCACCGGTCACGACCTCGGAACCGGAGCGGACCGCGGCGCCGCACCCGGCACCGACACCGGCCGCCACGTCCCGCACGGCACCGACACCGGCAGCCACGTCCCACTCGGCACCGACGCGGACCGCGCCGCGGCACACGGCACCGACGTGCCCGGCACCGACCGGCGCGCGGACCGGCACGACACGGGCCGGTACGACACGGACGGATACGACACGGACCGGCATGACACGGGCCGGCTGGGATCCGGGGTGCCTCGCGGCGACCACGGCACCGGCTCCGACAAGGCCGGCTCCGCCAAGCACCGGGCCCACCTCCTCGCCCACGAGGAGTGCGACAAGTTCGGCGGGCGGCTGCAGCACGCCGTCGCCGGGTTCGTCGACGGGCCCCGGGCCGCCGTCGAGGAGGCCGACCACGTCCTGGAGGAGATCGCGGCCCGCTTCGCCGAGGCCGTGACGCAGCGCCGTCGCACCCTGCGCCACTCCTGGCAGTCCGTCGAGGGCGGCGAGAGCAGGTCCGTGTCGTCGGCCGACACCGAGCAGCTCCGGCTGGCCCTGAAGGACTACCGCGAGCTGGCCGAACGGCTGCTGCACGTGTGACCGGGGTGATTCCCCCGGTCAGCGATCCGCCCGGCGCTCCCGCCACTGCCGTACGACGTCCTCGACGTCGTACGGCTTCTTTCCCAGCGGGGGGCCGGGCGGAGGCTTGAACATCATGTCGCGGATCTTGACGTTGACCTCGTCGATGATCTTCCGGACGATCCGCTCCGAGGGGGCCGCGAGCGCGGCCTCCAGCGCGTCCTCCGCCTCCTTGCGCAGGGCCAGCGCCGGCGGCAGGACGGAGAAGCCCTCGCGGGCCATCTTCCGCTTGACCCACCACAGTTCGTCGTAGGTGCTCTCGATGTCGAGGGGGAGCGGTTCGCCCGCGCCCGGCAGCCGGTCGAACTCCCCACGCCTCTCCGCGTCACGGATCTGCTTGTCGACCCAGGACTCGAAGTCGACGCCCGGTGGCTTTCGCTCGGTCATGAGGCCATTGTGCCGGACACCGCGCAGCCGGGCGTTTTATCATGCGGCGGGCCAGGAACCTGTCTGGCCCCCGGGGACGGCCCGGGACCTCTCAGAAGGAGCGCACGTGCTCGAACTCACCATGGCCACCGTCGCGGAGGCGGAGGCGGGTGCCACGGCCGGCATGCTCATGGCCGAAGCGCCCAGCGAGCCGGGCGCGGTGCTGCGGGTGGGCCGCGACAGGTCCGTGTGCCGGCTGAGCACGCCGGACGACTGGCTGTTCGTCTCCCGCGTCCACCTGGAGTTCCTGTGCGGGCCGGAGGGCACCTGGCAGCTCACCTGGCTGCGCGGCTCCCAGCCCGACCCGTCCTCCGAGGTGCGGCTGACCATGGGGGAGTACGTCCAGCCGCTCGCCTACGGCGGCACCGTCCCGCTGCCCAGGGGCGGCAGCGGCGAGATCATCATCCAGGACCGCACCGCTCCGCGCAGCGTCAACGTGGGCTTCTACCACGAGGTCTGACGGCAGGGGCCGCACGCCGGCATACGCGTCGGCGCGAGCCCTCGTAGCCCTTCAGCTGCAGGACCTCACGCCAGCACGCGCGCCAGTGCGAACCCGTCGTAGCCCTTCATCCCCACCGTCTGGATCGCGGTGCCGCTCAGCCTCGGGTGGCCGGCGATCAGCTCGATCGCCGTGCGGGTGCCCGTCACGTCCGGGGCGGTGCTGTCCGCGTCGACGACCCGCCCGCCCCGTACGACGTTGTCGAGGACGATCAGGCTGCCCGTGCTGGTGAGCTTGACCGCCCACTCCACGTAGTGCGGGTTGTTGGCCTTGTCGGCGTCGATGAAGACGAGGTCGAACGGGGGCGGGTTCTCGTCGGCCAGCTTGGGCAGCGACTCCAGGGCCGGGCCCACCCGCACCTCGACGAGCTTGTCCAGGCCGGCGCGGGCGATGTTGCGCACGGCGACCTCGGCGTGCCGGGGGTCGTACTCCAGGGAGACCAGCCGCCCGCCGGCGGGCAGGGCCCGGCTCAGCCAGATGGTGCTGTAGCCGCCGAGCGTGCCGATCTCCAGGATGTGCCGTGCGCCCTGGATCTGGGCCAGGAGCTGGAGCAGCTTGCCCTGGTTGCCGGCGACGTTGATGTGCGGAAGCCCGGCGGCGTCGCTGTCCCGCAGGGCGGCCGCCAGGGCTTCGTCGTCCGGGGCGAGGTGGGCGGTGAAGTAGGCGTCGACCTCGTCCCAGACGTGCGACTCGCTCATGCACCTCTACCTTTCGTCAGCATAGTTAGCATCCCTAACTACTGGCGCTGACGAAGATAGTTGGTGCGCGCGGCGCTGTCAGCGGGTTTTCACTCGGCGTGTCGACCCGCCACCGAGGGCGCCGAACCGGGCAGCGGACGCCCCGCCGACTCCGCCATGCGCCACACCGCGAACCCGCCGATGACCGCCGCCGCCATCATGTAGTAGGCGGGCATCATCATGTTCCCGGTCGCGCCGATCAGGGCCGTCACGACCAGCGGGGTCGTGCCGCCGAACAGGGACACCGAAACGTTGAAGCCGATCGACAGCGAGCCGTAGCGGACCTTCGTCGGGAACAGCGCCGGCAGCGCCGAGGGCATCGACGCGGTGAAGCAGACCAGCAGCATGCCGAGGGCGCCCATGCCGAGCGCGACCGTGAGCAGGCTGCCCTCGCGGATCAGCAGCAGGGCCGGGACGGACAGCAGCAGGAAGCCCGCGCAGCCGGCGGCGATCACCGGTCGGCGGCCGACGCGGTCGGTCAGCGCGCCGGCGAACGGCTGGGCGATCATCATCGCGGCCATCACGCCGAGGACGACCAGCAGGCCGTGCGTCTCGTCGTAGTGGAGCTGACCGGTCAGGTAGCTCGGCATGTACGACAGCAGCATGTAGTCGGTGACGTTGAAGACCAGCACCAGGCCGACGCAGAGCAGCAGCGCACGCCACTGGCCCGCGACCATCTCGCGCAGCGGCGTCTTCGGGCGGTTGTTCTCGGCCTTCTCCGCCTCGGCTGCGAACGCCGGGGTCTCCTCCAGGCGCAGCCGCAGGTAGAGGCCGATGATGCCCATCGGGCCCGCGATCAGGAACGGGATGCGCCAGCCCCAGGAGGTCAGGTCGTCGGCGGAGAGCAGGGCGGTCATGATCGTGACCAGGCCCGCGCCGCCGATGTAGCCGGCCAGCGTGCCGAACTCCAGCCAGCTGCCGAGGAAGCCGCGCCGCTTGTCGGGGGCGTACTCGGCGATGAAGGTGGAGGCGCCCGCGTACTCACCGCCGGTGGAGAAGCCCTGCACGAGCCGGGCGGCCAGGAGCAGGATCGGCGCGCCGACACCGATCGTCGCGTACGACGGGATCAGGCCGATCGCGAAGGTGCCCGCGGCCATCATGATCATGGTGAGGGCGAGGACCTTCTGGCGGCCGACGCGGTCGCCGAGCGGGCCGAAGACCATGCCGCCGAGGGGGCGGACCAGGAAGGCCGCGGCGAAGGCGCCGAACGTGGACAGCAGCTGGGCGGTGGGGTTGCCCGAGGGGAAGAAGACCTTGCCCAGGGTGACGGCGATGTAGCTGTAGACGCCGAAGTCGAACCATTCCATCGCGTTGCCCAGCGCGGCCGCCTTCACGGCGCGCTTGACGAGCGCGGGGTCGGTGACGGTGGGGTCGGGGGTCTTCGCTGTGCGGGACTTCACGGGGGAACCGGGGGCGACGACTGAGGCAGTCGACAAGGCTGACTCGCCTACCTTTCAACGGGGACAGGGACGCGGTCCCGCGCGGCGGCGCTGTCGTACGGGCCGAAAGGGCGACGATAGGCGGATTTGCTCCGCTTACGGGCGGTACGGAAGTCGTTGCACGCTGCATGTAAACCGTCGCTGCGCTGGCGCTTCTGCCCCCTCGCCGGCACTTGTCACGTGATCTTCATGTGATCCTTGTCGCTTCCGTCGCGAGGCGGCCACCAGCCGTTCCGCGGTTGCCGTGCCTTTTGTTCCCGGTTGTCGCGCCTTCTTCCCTGGGGCCGCCCGCTCCCCATAGGGTTCACTGGAGAAATTGCCACATTCTGGACATGTGGGATGAACTGCTGCGGAAGGCCGATGAGGCGTGGCGGACGCGGATCACGGCGGACGACCGGCGGAGGGCTTCGGAACGACGGCCGCCGACGGGGTCCGCACACGCCTGCGCGCCGCACGCCTCGGACTGTGGCTGATCGCCGTCCTCCTCGCCGCCCGGCAGGTGGCCGTCGTCCTCGCGACCCCGCGCGGTGAGCGGCTGACGGACCTGGAGACCTGGGTCGGCCCGAACGGCGTGCTGCACGTGAACGGCTCGCTCTACGACTCCACCCGCTTCACGGGCACGCCCTTCGGAGGCCTCGTCCTCAAACCCCTCACCCGTTCGGCCGAACAGGCGCTCGGCTGGGGATGGACCTTCGGCACGCTGCTGCTCGTCGTCGCCCTCGCCCTGATCGCCGCTCGTGCCCTGCCCCCGCCGGTCAGCCGCCGTACGGCCCTGCTGGCCGCGCCGGCCGCCGTCAGCCTGCTGATGCTGTCCCTGCCCGTCCGCAGCACCCTGTCGCTCGGCCAGACCAGCATCATTCCGGTCCTGCTGGTCCTGCTCGGCTGCTTCACCGCCCGCGGCCAGCGGACCAGCGGCCTGCTCATCGGCGTCGCGGCGGCCCTCCAGCCCACCCTGCTGCTGTTCGCGCCGCTGCTGTGGTGCACCGGCCGCAGACGCGCCGCGCTCGCCACGGGCATCACCTTCGCCGCCGGCACCGGGCTCGCCTGGGCCGCCATGCCGCACGACTCCTCCCGGTACTGGGTCCACCACCTCGCGGGTGCCGGCCTCGGCGGGCGGGCCGACGACCTCGCCAACCAGTCCCTGCACGGCGCGCTGCTCCGGCTCGGCCTGGACGGCCCCGTGGAGATCGCGCTCTTCCTGGCGCTCGGCGCGGCCGTCGTCGTCCTGGCCTTGCGCCGGGCCGTGCGGTACTTCGACGACGGCCAGCTGCTGCTGGCCGTCGCGATCACCGGTTGTGCCGCGATCGTCGTCTCGCCCACGGCCTGGGAGCACCAGCTGCTGTGGGTGCTGCTCGCACTCGTCGGCCGGGCCGGCACCCGCGCCTCGGACCGCTACGTCTGGCCGGTCGCCGTCGTCCTGATCATGACCCTGCCGGCCCGGATGCTACTGCCGGACATGGCGTTCCTGCGGCCGCTGCGCGACAACGTCGTCCTGCTGGGCGCGCTCGCCGCCGCCACCGCGGTGCCGTTCCTGTCCCGCTCCTCGCCCGCCTACCGGTCACCGGCACCGCCCGCCCACGCGCCCACCGCCCCGGCCCGCTTCCGGCACGTGCCGCTGGTGCCGTTCCTGCGGCGGATCCTCAGCCGGCCCAACCTCCTGCTCGAACTGCTCCTCCTGCGCGTCACCTACGCCGCCTACTCCCAGGTCCGGCTCGCGGCCACCGGTGGCAGCAACTCGGCCGGGCGCGCCGAGGCCGAGAAGCACGGCATGCAGGTCTACGACGTCGAACGCGCCCTCCGCGTCGACGTCGAGCGCCGGCTCAACCACACCGTCGCCACGATCGACTGGCTGCGGGACTTCCTCGACTTCTACTACACGTCGTTCCACTTCGTGGTCCCCCTGGCCGTCCTCGCGGTCCTCTACTGGCGCCGCCCCGGCGACTACCGCTGGGCCCGCTCCGCCCTCGGATTCGCCACCCTGCTGGCCCTGGTGGGCTTCTGGCTCTACCCCCTCGCCCCGCCCCGTCTGATGCCGACGCTCGGCTTCATCGACACCGTGCACGGCACCCAGGACTTCTCCCGGCCCGACTACGGCACGCTCACCGCCCTCACCAACCAGTACGCGGCCATGCCGTCCCTGCACTTCGGCTGGGCGCTGTGGTGCGGACTCGTCATCGCGGTCCTGGCACGCCGGTGGTGGGTCAAGGCGCTGGGCGGGCTGCATCCGCTGCTCACCGGCGTCTCGATCGTGGCCACCGGCAACCACTGGGTGCTGGACGCGGCCGGGGGAGCGGTGGTGGTGGCGGCGGGCTTCGGCCTGGCCTATCTCCTTCAGGGCCCGCGTCCCCGCCTTTCCACCGCCCGGCCGCCCGGCCGTGGTTCCTCCCCGAGATGCAACCAGGTTGAGGGTCGCGCACGATGAGAGGAAGGGCATCCCTCCCTGGAGGTGATCGGCATGCGACGTGTGCTCACCGTCCTGGCGGCGCTGGCTCTCCCGATCTCCCTGGCGGGAGTACCGGCTGTGGCGGCGTCACATTCGACTACCGCGACCGCCGTCGTGAAACACGCCACGGCAGCAGACGAGTTGAAGCATCCAGCAGCTCTTGTGGCCCAAGGGCCGGACGACGTCTGCGACTTCACCGACAGCCGGCCGACCCTGCACCTGGGATCCTCCGGGGCGGCGGTCCAGCAGGCGCAGTGCTATCTGAACCAGGCGATCGGCGCAGGTCTGGACGAGGACGGGGACTTCGGCCGCATCACGCAATCCGCGACCAGGGACTTCCAGCAGTGTGCCGGAATCGTCGTCGACGGCCGCATCGGAGCTCAGACCTGGTCGTTCCTCTCCTTCTGGGCCAACGCCCCGGACGCCCCCTTCTGCTGACGGGCTCGACGACTGTGCATCTCCACGGGCGGGCGAGGACGCCGTTCGCCAGGTGGGTCAGGCGCCGGTTGCGGGTGTGGTGGAGCAGGGCGTTGAGGCTGAAGCCGGTGGAGCGGAGGGCGACCGAGGTGGCAGCCGGCCGGCCTGCGTGGGCTGCCACGTCCGCATCGGCGGGGCGCCTGCGAGGGCGGCCGGGACGCCACCTGCGCACCGGCCGGCCGGTGACGGTGCGGGCGTGCACGGACCCGGTGCGGGGTGCGGCGGGCGTGTTGCGGAGGCTGAGGCCGAGGGTGGTCACGGCCGTCCCTCCGGATGGTGCGGGCTGGTGCCGGAGGCCGTGGTGTGCGGCTCGGTGCCGGTCACGTCGTCCGCCACGCGCGTCGCCTCGCCGCTGTCACCGCCTTCGCCGCGGGTGGCGATCAGCGACCAGGCGATGGAGACGGTGATGGTGACGACGATGACGCCGAGGGTGAGGGGGATGGGCAGCTTGCCGACGGGGGTTTCGGACAGGATGAGCTTGACGCCGGCGAAGGCGAGCAGGACCGCGAGCCCGTAGTGCAGGTAGGCGAATCGGCGCAGGAGTCCGGCCAGGCAGAAGTACAGGCTGCGCAGACCCAGGACGGCGAAGGCGTTGGCGGTCCACACGATGAAGGTGTTGGTGGTGATCGCCAGGACGGCTGCGACGGAGTCGACGGCGAAGATGAGGTCGGTGGCCTCGACCGCGACCAGCACCACGAACAGCAGCGTCGCCACTCGTTTGCCGCTGACGCGGATGAAGAACCTGTCGCCGTGGAAGCGCGGGTCGGTGGGGATGATCTTCTTGACGAGCCGGACGACGGGGTTGCGGTCGGGGTGGACCTCCTCGTCCTTGGAGACGGCCATCTTCCAGCCGGTCCAGATCAGGAACGCACCGAACAGGTAGGCGGTCCAGAAGAACACCTGAAGCAGTTCGGCGCCGATGAAGATGAACACCAGCCGGGCCGCGAGCGCACCGATGACGCCCCAGAAGAGGACCTTGTGCTGGTAGGCGTCGGGCACGGCGAAGAAGGAGAAGACCAGCGCGAATACGAAGACGTTGTCGATCGACAGGGCCTTCTCGATCAGGTAGCCGGCGTAGTACGTCGAGGAGGCCTCGCCGCCTTGCCATGCCCACAGGATGAGGCCGAAGCCGAGACCGATGGCGATCCACAGGCCGCTCCACAGCGCGGCCTCGCGGAAGCCGATCACATGGTTGTCGCGGTGAGCGATCAGGTCAACGGCGAGCATGACGCCGATGCCGACGGTGACCGCTGCCCACACCCACAGCGGGACGGCGAATGACAGTTCATTCATGGCGTATCGGTTTCCTCGGGCGGGGGCGGAATGACGCATTCGGAGAACGGAGGTGGTGCCCTGGGCCCTGGCGGATACGGAGGGCAGCCGGGCCCGGGCGCTGGTTCACCTGGTGGTCGCGAGAGGTGCTCACCTCCCTGGTCGGACGGGCCGCCGAACAGCGGTGTCGGCGGTGCGGCGACGCGGCCGCAGTGCGGGCGGTGCGGTGGGGGTGTCTCCAGCGTCACCTGACTCTTGGATTCCCGTCAAATGTTACGCGAAAACCTTTTCGGCAATTTCTTTTCGTGAGATGATGTTGGTGATACGAAGTCGGCTTCGTATGATGAAGGCCATGAGTCAGCCCTCCAGCCCGCGTGGCGATCAGTGGACCTTCCTGACCAACCACGCCCGAGTTCTGATCGCCCTCGCCCGCGACCCTGGAGCGCGCGGCCGCGACGTCGCCGACTCCATCGGTATCACCGAGCGCGCCGTTCAGCTGATCGTCGCCGACCTTGAAGCGGCCGGATACCTCACCCGCGAGCGCGTAGGCCGCCGCAACCGCTACACCATCGATCCCACCGTCGCCCTGCGTCACCCCAGCGAGGCGGACCACCCTGTCGGCGACCTCCTGGCCACCTTCCTGCATCGCGAGGACACCCCGGCCGACGACCGCGGACGCGCCGCCTCGTAAGCCGGTCCCGGCCGAGCGTGGCGGCGCTGGGGGTGCGGCGGCAGGCCCCAGCCGCGCCTTCCCCCGTGGGGCAGCCGGGATCGATCCTGCGCCCGGGCCTCAGTGGCCGGGGCAGGGCACGGCCAGCGGTGCCCACGGCACCGGCGAGGCCGCGTGGACGAACGGGCCGCCGCGGATGGTGGCGGCCTCCATCACCGTGCAGGCGTCCAGGCCCGCAGGCCCGCTGCGCGAGACCACCAGCGGTGAGCAGCCGTGCAGGACCGCCGTGTCCAGCAGGGCCTTCGCCGCGTGCAGCCGCCCGCCTTCGCGAGAAGCAGGCCGGTGGTAGACGGCCGCCTGGTACTTGATCCCCGCGCGGGCCAGGCGCGGCATGGCCCGTCCCAGCACCGCGCGGACCGCCATCGAGTCCGGGCGTGCGGTGCTGGCCCTGGGTGGCGGCGGAGGCATGACCGCGATCAGCAGCAATGGTGCGCCGCGCGCGGCGGCGAGTCGGACGGCTGCGTCCACCACGGCGGTGTCATCCAGGCGGTCGGCCAGTACCGCGGCCACCGGGGATCGCGGACGGGCGACCGAGGGGGCGGCCGGGGTGGACGAGGGGTTCGGGCGGGTGCGGTTCATGGCGGTTGCACCTTCCGAGAGAGGGGAGGGGGTACTTCCAGCGTCTCCATCGCCCGCGAAGCGCGTCAATACTTACGTGAAAGTTTTTTCGCGTATTTCGTATCGCATGTCTCGGGTCGCGTGTGCGGTGCGCCCCCCCGTGCGGGGCGGACTGGCTGAGGTCCGCCCGCGGGCATGGGGTACAGAAGTCGTACCTCAGCTCTGCGCGGCGCCGGGTGAGTGTCGTTCCGGCAGCCGGGACGGACTGGAAGGGCCTCGTTCCCCGTAGGGTCCGGCACCGCACTCGAACCACACGGTCTTCCCGCCCCCGGACCACAGCGACACGCCCCACTTGTCGGCCACCGCGTCCAGCAGGAGCAGCCCCCGGCCGTTCTCGGACTCCGCGTCCAACGTGTCGGGCAGGCGCGGCAGTTCATCGCTGCTGTCCGTTACCTCCACGCGTACGCCGGTGCGCTGCCGCAGCAAGAGCAGCGCGCAGCGGCGGTCCGGGACGTGCCGTACGACGTTGGCGAGCAGCTCCGTCACGCCCAGCTCCACGGCGTCCGACAGTTCGGGCATGCGCCACTCCTCGAGGAAGGAGCGGACGATACGGCGGATGTGCCGGGGGGCGTGCGAGCCGACGGTGAGGCGCATCGCGTACTGGGCGGGAATGTATTCGTTCACGGGACGAGGCTGACGTGCGGTGACTACCCTCGGCTACGGAACGGATACAACCGGTTCCGTTGTGGACCGTGTTGCGTGAGAGGGGCTTTGCAGTGACCCACATCAACTCCCTCGACCCGGGTGCGTCGCCGCTCGACTACTACGGTTTCGAGCTGCGACGCCACAGGGAGGCCGCCGGGCTGACCCAGCGGCAGTTGGGGGACATCCTCAACTACACCGGCTCGTTGGTGGGCCAGATCGAGACCGCCAGGAAACTTCCGACGCCTGAGTTCAGTGAACGGGCGGATGCGGCGCTGGGGACGGACGGTATGTTCTCCCGGCTGGTCGAGCTGGTGTTGCGGAGTCGGCTTCCGGCGTGGTTCCAGCAGGTGGCGGAGCTGGAGGGGCGGGCGACGGAGATCAGTACCTTCCAGACCCATGCCATTCACGGCCTTCTGCAGACCCCCCAGTACGCACGTGCCGTGCTCGGAGTGCTGGACGACACCGACCTGGAAGACCGCACTGCCGTCCGGTTGGCTCGACAGCGCATCCTGGAGAAGGGGCAGGCCGCGGTCCTCTGGATGGTCATCAGCGAATCCGTCCTGTACCAGGAGGTGGGCGGCCGGGAGACCATGCGAGGGCAACTGGCTCATCTGTTGGCCTTCGAGCGCATCCCCGCGGTCAATATCCAGATCTTGCCGTTCTCTGCCGGTGAGCATGCAGGAATGCAAGGCTCGTTCACCCTCTTCCGGTTCGCGAGCGACGCGGCCATCGTCTACACAGAGGGCTACGGCAGCGGGCATCCGACCGCGAATCCGGGCACCGTCAAGGATTGCTCGCTCCGTTACGATCATCTGCAGGCCGCCGCGCTCTCCCTCAGGGATTCGGCGGAGTTGATCCGGCGAGTGATGGAGGAACGCTATGGCGAGCAACGCGCTTCCGGCGGGGACTCAGTGGCGTAAGTCCAGCTACAGCAGCGATCAAGGCGGCGAATGCGTCGAATGCGCGCCGATCGGGGCGCTGGCCTGGCGCAAGTCGACCTACAGCGGTGACCAAGGCGGTGAATGTGTAGAGGTCGCCGAGACCTCTGCCACCATCGCCGTACGCGACTCCAAGACCCCGGCGGGACCGATCCTCACCCTCGATCCCGCCGCCTTCACCACGTTCATCAACTGGACGTCTACAACCGCTGAATGATCGTGCCGGTGGCCAAACCGCCCCCCGCGCACATCGTGATCAGCGCGAACTCCTTGTCCGCGCGCTCCAGTTCATGAAGAGCCGTCGTGATGAGCCGGGCCCCGGTCGCTCCCACCGGGTGCCCGAGCGCGATCGCGCCGCCGTTGACGTTGACCTTCGACAGGTCCTGGTCGAAGACCCGCGCCCAGCTCAGCACCACCGACGCGAACGCCTCGTTGATCTCCACGAGGTCGATGTCCTTCAACGACATCCCGGCCTTGCCCAGCACCGCGTTCGTCGCGTCGATCGGGCCGTCGAGGTGGAAGTGGGGGTCGGATCCCACGAGGGCCTGGGCCACGATCCGGGCCCGGGGCCGCAGCTTCAGCGCCCGGGTCATCCGCTTCGACGCCCACATGATCGCCGCCGCGCCGTCGGAGATCTGGGACGAGTTCCCGGCCGTGTGCACCGCCGTCGGCATGATCGGCTTCAGCGCGGCCAGCGCCTCCGCCGTCGTGTCGCGAAGGCCCTCGTCCTTGTCGACCAGGCGCCACATGCCCTGCCCGGCGTGCTGCTCCTCCTCGGTCGTGGGGACCTGCACCGCGAACGTCTCCCGTTTGAAGCGCTCCTCAGCCCAGGCGTGGGCGGCCCGTTCCTGCGAGGCGAGACCCAGCGCGTCGACGTCGTCGCGGGTCAGGCCCCGGTGGCGGGCGATCCGCTCGGCCGCCTCGAACTGGTTGGGCAGGTCCACGTTCCACTCGTCGGGGAACGGCTTGCCCGGACCGTGCTTCGAACCCGACCCCAGCGGCACCCGCGACATCGACTCCACCCCGCAGGAGATGCCGACGTCGATCACGCCCGCCGCGACCATGTTGGCCACCATGTGCGAGGCCTGCTGGGAGGACCCGCACTGCGCGTCCACGGTCGTCGCGGCCGTCTCGTAGGGGAGCCCCATGGCCAGCCAGGCCGTGCGCGCGGGGTTCATGGACTGCTCGCCGGCGTGGGTGACCGTACCGCCGACGATCTGCTCGACGCAGTCCGCGGGGATGCCGGTGCGGCCCAGGAGTTCGCGGTAGGTCTCGCCCAGGAGGTAGCCGGGGTGGAGGTTGGCGAGCGCGCCGCCGCGCTTGCCGATCGGGGTGCGTACGGCTTCGACGATCACGGGTTCGGCAGCCATGGGTGCGGGTCCTCTCCGGGAGGCTCAGCGGAACTAGTACGCGTTCTAGTTCTGCAAGCAGTGTGCTGAGGGTCGCTCGGTGACCGCAATAGTCGTGCGGGCAATTGGCGGGCCCGTGCCTCTTGCTACTTGTAGAACCCGTTACTACCGTCACCGCAACTCCGCACAGCTGATGGGCCGTCAGGCCGATGAGTCGGTACGAGTGGTGGGAGCCGCCCATGCCCTGTCCCGCGCTGCCCGACGGGTTCGACTTCACCGACCCCGACCTGCTGCACCGCCGCGTGCCCCTGCCGGAGTTCGCGGAGCTGCGCCGCACCGAACCCGTCTGCTGGGTGCCGCAGCCGGCCGGTCTCGCCGGCTTCCAGGACGAGGGCTACTGGGCGGTCACCCGGCATTCCGACGTCAAGTACGTCTCCACGCACCCGGAGTTGTTCTCGTCGTACCTGAACACGGCGATCATCCGCTTCAACGAGCACATCGAGCGCGACTCCATCGACGCGCAGCGGCTGATCCTGCTGAACATGGACCCACCGGAGCACACCCGGGTCCGGCAGATCGTGCAGCGCGGGTTCACGCCCCGGGCGATCCGGGCGCTGGAGGGCAGGCTGCGGGCCCGGGCCCACTCCATCGTCGAAGGCGCCCGCGCGCACACCGGGCCGTTCGACTTCGTCACCCAGGTCGCCTGCGAACTGCCCCTCCAGGCGATCGCCGAGCTGATGGGCGTCCCCCAGGAGGACCGGGACAAGATCTTCGATTGGTCCAACAAGATGATCGCGTACGACGATCCCGAGTACGCCATCACCGAGGAGGTCGGTGCCGAGTCGGCCACGGAGATCATCGCCTACGCGATGAACATGGCCGCCGACCGCAAGCAGTGCCCGGCCCACGACATCGTCACGCAGCTCGTCGCGGCGGAGGACGAGGGCAACCTCAGCTCCGACGAGTTCGGCTTCTTCGTACTGATGCTGGCCGTCGCGGGCAACGAGACCACCCGCAACGCGATCACCCACGGCATGCACGCCTTCCTCACCCACCCTGAACAGTGGGAGCTGTACAAGAGCGACCGCCCGGACACGGCGGCGGAGGAGATCGTGCGCTGGGCGACCCCCGTAGCCGCCTTCCAGCGCACGGCCACCCAGGACACCGAACTGGGCGGCAAGCGCATCCGCAAGGGTGACCGGCTGGGCCTGTTCTACGCCTCGGCCAACCACGACCCCGAGGTCTTCGACGACCCGGACACCTTCGACGTCACCCGCGACCCCAACCCGCACCTCGGCTTCGGTGGCGGCGGCCCGCACTACTGCCTGGGCAAGTCCCTCGCCGTCCTGGAGATCAACCTCATCTTCAACGCGATCGCCGACGCCATGCCCGGGCTGAGGCTCGTCGGGGATCCACGGCGCCTGCGGTCGGCGTGGATCAACGGTGTGAAGGAGCTGCCGGTGAGCACGGGCTGACGTACGTACCGGTCCGGACATGGCACAGGCGGCGGCCCCGGGGATCAGGGGGCCGCCGCCTGGTCGTCCAGAGAAACAGGGCCCCGGTCGTGCCCGCAAAGCCCGCCCTACTAGGCCGGGCCGCATGTCCGCCCACTCCCGTGGGGGTGACCGGGGAGTTGTTGCTACGGCCCCGCTTCGTACGTGACGCGGGTCATGTGGGGGGCCTCACTGCCGGGACGCCTCGAACGTGACCGGCGTCTCGAAGGCCGCCCGGCGCGTGGCCCTGCGCAGCGCCCTGAGGACCGCGGGCCCCACGGTGAGGGTCAGCACGACCGTGACGACGGCCCGGCCCAGGTCCCAGCCGAGCGAGGTGGCGACGCAGTACGCGACGAAACGGGCCAGGTTCGTGGCGACCGGCGCGTGCGGGTCGAAGGCCACGTTCGAGGCGAGAGCACCCATGAACGGCCAGCCCGCCATGTTCATCACCGTGCCGTACGCGAACGCGGCGAGGAAGCCGTATCCGGCGAGCATCACGAGCTCGGCCCGGCCACGCAGCCGGTCCGGGCCCGGCAGCAGGCCGGCCCCCGTCGCGAACCAGCCCATCGCCAGCATCTGAAACGGCAGCCACGGCCCGACCCCGCCCGTGAGCAGCGCCGACGCGAACATCGTCACCGAGCCGAGGACGAACCCGAAGCCCGGGCCGAGCACCCGCCCGCTCAGCACCATCAGGAAGAACATCGGCTCGATGCCGGCGGTACCGGCACCGATCGGCCGCAGGGCCGCTCCCGTGGCGGCCAGCACACCGAGCATCGCGACCGCCTTCGGGCCGAGACCGGCCTCCGCCACTGCCGCACCCGCGACCGCCACGAGCAGCACCAGCAGGCCCGCGAAGAGCCAGGGCGCGTCCTGCGCGTGCGCGCTGAGCCGTGAGGTCGGCGGGGCGAGGAAGGGCCAGGTGAAACCTGCGACGCCCACCGCGCTGACCAAGGCCAGGGCGATGACGGAGCGCGGACCGAGGCGGACCGCCCGGGCCTGCCGCACGCGGGTCGTCGGGGCGCCCATCAGCCGGCCTCGGGGTGCAGGGCCGCGCGGACCTCGGTGACCGTGAGCCAGTGCTGCGGCGCCAGGATCTTCGTGACCTGCGGGGCGAACGACGGCGAGGACACCACGATGTCGGCCGTCGGGCCGTCGGCGATCACCTCGCCCTCGGCCAGCAGCACCACCCGGTGCGCGAGCTCGGCCGCGAGCTCCACGTCGTGCGTGGCCAGGACGATGGCGTGCCCGTCGGCGGCCAGTGCGCGCAGCACCGCCACCAGCCGGGCCTTCGCCGCGTAGTCCAGGCCCCGGGTCGGCTCGTCCAGCAGGAGCAGCGGGGGCCGCGCGGTCAGCACCACGGCCAGGGCGAGCGCGAGCCGCTGCCCCTCCGAGAGGTCGCGCGGGTGAGTGCCGTCGGTGACGTCGGGCAGCAGCTCGCAGACCAGGGCGCGGCAGGTGCCGGGGACCGCGCCCGCGTCCTGGTCGGCCGCCGCGCACTCGGCGGCGACGGTGTCGGCGCAGAGCAGGTCGCGGGGCTCCTGCGGGACCAGGCCGACCTTGCGGACGAGGTCCTTCGGGGCGGTGCGGTGGGGTGTGGCTTCGCCCAGACGGACGGTCCCGGAGCTGGGCTTGACGAGGCCGACCAGGGCGTTGAGGAGGGTGGATTTTCCGGCGCCGTTGCGGCCCATGAGCGCGATGGTCTCGCCGGGGGCGATGGTGAGGTCGATGTGGCTGAGGGCTTGGATGCGGGCGCGGGTGACCGAGAGGGCTCGTACTTCGCCTATGGGGGTGGGGAGTGCCTCGTGCCGGCGGGAGCGGGTCGTTCGTGGGTGATCGCGCAGTTCCCCGCGCCCCTTGGGGGCGGCGTTTTCCAGCTCTCGCTTGAGATCTCCTGCCTTGCGGCGGGCGTCGCGGACCGTCAGGGGGAGGGGGGTCCAGCCCGCCATGCGGCCCAGGGCCACCACCGGTGGGTACACCGGGGACACGGCCATCACCTCCGCCGGGGGGCCCAGGACCGGGGCGGCGCCCGGGCCGGGCAGGAGGACGACCCGGTCGGCGTACTGGATGACGCGTTCCAGCCGGTGCTCGGCCATGAGGACCGTCGTGCCGAGGTCGTGGACGAGCCGCTGGAGGACGGCCAGCACCTCCTCGGCGGCCGCCGGGTCGAGCGCGGAGGTCGGCTCGTCCAGGACGAGGACGCTCGGGTGCGGGGTGAGGACCGAGCCGATCGCGACGCGCTGCTGCTGGCCGCCGGAGAGGGTGGCGATCGGGCGGTCCCGCAGGCCGGCGAGGCCGAGCAGATCGAGGGTCTCCTCGACGCGGCGGCGCATCACGTCCGGGGCGAGGCCCAGCGACTCCATGCCGTAGGCGAGTTCGTCCTCGACGGTGTCGGTGACGAAGTGCGACAGCGGGTCCTGCCCCACCGTGCCCACCACGTCGGCCAGTTCGCGCGGCTTGTGGGTGCGGGTGTCGCGGCCGGCGACCGTGACCCGGCCGCGCAGGGTGCCGCCGGTGAAGTGCGGGACGAGCCCGCCGACCGCGCCCAGGACGGTGGACTTGCCCACGCCGGACGGGCCTGCCAGCAGGACGAGTTCACCTTCCGGCACCTCGAAGTCGATGCCCTGGACGGTGGGTGTGCCGGCCCCGTCGTAGGTCACGGAGACATCCTCGAAGCGGATCACGACGGCTCCTTGGGGTCGGGGGCGACGAACGCGGGCAGCAGGCCGAGGAGTACGGCCGCGGCCGGCCAGAGGGGGAGGGCGGGGGCGGCCAGGGGGACCACGCCCGGGTGCAGGGCCGCGGGGTCGCGGGCCGCGCAGAGGGCGAGCAGGGCCGCGACCGCGACGCCGGAGGCGGCGACCAGCAAGGCCCGCACGTCCCAGCGGTCCGGGCGGTAACGGGTGCGGAGGGACCGGCGGCCGCCGAGCTTGAGACCCGCGAGGGCGGCGGTGAGACCCGCGAGGAGTACGGGCAGGCCGTACGCGGCTCCCTCGGCCGTGAGCAGCCCGTACGTTCCCGCGCAGACGCCCAGCAGGCCGCCGACGGTGAGGGCGGCGGTGGTACGGCGCACGGCGGGCGGGACCCGGGCGGTACGGCCGTAGCCGCGGGCGTCCATCGCTGCGGCGAGGGAGACGGAGCGCTCCAGCGCGCCCTCCAGGACCGGCAGTCCCACCTGCAGCAGGCCCCGGACGCCCCGGTCCGGACGGCCGCGCAGCCGGCGGGCGGCGCGCAGGCGCCGGACGTCGGCGATGAGGTTCGGGGCGAAGGTGAGGGCGACGACGACCGCGACGCCCAGCTCGTACAGGGCGCCCGGGAGGGACTTCAGGAGGCGGGAGGGGTTGGCGAGGGCGTTCGCGGCGCCGACGCAGATGAGCAGGGCGGCCAGCCTCAGCCCGTCGTACAGGGCGAAGGTGAGGGCCTCCGCGGTCACCTCGCCGCCGAGGCGGATGCCCTGGGCCCAGGCGGGGAGGGGGAGCTCGGGGAGGGTGAGGAGGGTGTGGGTGCCGGGGATGGGCGAGCCGAGGACGGTCGCGAAGAGGAGGCGGACGATGATCACGGCGAGGGCGAGTTTGACGAAGGCGCCGTAGGAGCGGGACCAGGGGGTGTCGGGGCGGCGGGTGGCCACGACGTAGGCGGAGACCGCGATGAGCAGGCCGAGGAGGAGGGGGTTGGTGGTGCGGGTGGCCGCGGTACCGAGGCCGAGCGCCCACAGCCACCAGGCGCCGGGGTGCAGTTGTGCTCGGCGTCGGCGCCCGGGCCGGGGCGGGCCGGGGTGGACCCCCATCGCCCCGGCGGCACGAC